>CAYSCE010000228.1:0-5406 GCA_964429475.1 uncultured Bacteroidaceae bacterium
GCCAATGGCTATGAGGCACTGCATACTACTGTGATGAGCGATGCCGGTAAGTGGGTCGAAGTACAGATCAGGTCGGTCCGTATGAACGAAATTGCCGAAAAAGGCTACGCCGCTCACTGGAAATACAAGGAAAACAAAGAAGGTCTCGAAAACTCGCTCGACGATTGGTTGAAAAAAATCCGGGAATTGTTGCAGCGTCCCGAATCGAATGCGCTTGATTTTCTCGATGATTTCAAACTAACACTGTTTGCCGACGAAATCTATGTGTTTACAAGGGCAGGCGAATTGCGCAATCTTCCGAAAAATTCTACCATTCTCGATTTTGCCTATTCCATTCACACCGAGCTTGGAAATAAATGCATCGGTGCCAAAGTCAATCATAAACTTGTTCCGATCGGCCATGTGCTGAACAGCGGCGATCAGGTTGAAGTGCTCACCAGCGACAAGCAATCACCCAAAGAGGAATGGCTGCAGAGTGCCGTGACAGCCAAGGCGAAATCGCAGATAAAAATGGCTGTGAAGGAAGAGAAACGCAAGTCGATTGACCGCGGCCGCGAAATTATTATCCGCATGTTTGGGCAGGTTAAACTGGCAACCGAAGATGTTGTACTGACCGAATTTGCCAGGTTTACCGGAAATGCCAGTGTGAATGAACTTTATTACGACGCATCGAAAGGAAAGATTGATATCAAAGTCGTGAAATCATTTGCCACGGTACACGATCGTTCAGGCTGGCTGCAATATCTGCGCGTTCCGTTTTTGCGTTCGAAAACCGGAGCGGGTCCTGTGGTCGATATTCGCAGGCAAAGCCGCCGGGCAAAAGGAGTCGATCTGAATGTGGAGTCAAAAATTTCGTACACCATTGCCGAATGCTGTAACCCTATTCCGGGCGACGAAGTCGTTGGTTTTGTTGTTTCCGAAAATACGCTGGAAATACACCGTGCCAATTGTGCCAATGCCATTCGCATGAATGCCCGCTATGGCGACCGGATAAAAAAAGTTCAATGGAATGAGTCCGAAATGATTACGTTCAAAACGGCCATCCAGATTTCAGGTCTCGATAAAATTGGCATTCTGCGCGATATCAGCCGTATTCTTTCCGAGGAAAACAACCTGAATATTAATTCCATTTTTCTGGAAAGCAAAGGCGAAACTTTTGAAGGACGCATTATCCTGTTTGTTAATGATACCGACCATCTCAAAAACATGATCAATGCACTGAAAAAGGTCGATGGTGTGCAACGCGTATTCAGGTTGCGCCTGTCCGAAAACCAATAATCTGCAGTTTCGTATCAGAATGCTTTTTCATTATTGTTTTTTATTGATTCTAAATAAGAATTAATAATGTAACTTTACTGAAATTTTTTTGGCATGGAAAAACACAATGCGCAACATGCACCCGAAAATTATGATTCGGTGAAACAGCTGTTTACCGATTTTCTCGAGCGGTCGGGTCATCGAAAAACTCCGGAACGCTTTACCATTCTGAAGGAAATATATACGCACCCGGGGCATTTCGATATTGAGTCGTTGTACATTCGCATGAAAAACAATCGTTACCGCGTAAGCCGGGCAACCTTGTACAACACCATGGAACTTTTGCTCGAAAGTGGTCTGGTGGTTAAACATCAGTTTGGTCAGAATTGTGCCCAGTACGAAAAGTGCTTTTGTTTTCAGCAGCACGATCATCTGGTTTGCGTTGTTTGCCGCAAAATTATTGAATTCTGTGACCCGAGAATTATGGAAATTCAAAACTCAATCATGGATGCAAACAGGTTCACAGTGTCTTTTCACTCCCTGGTGTTTTATGGTGTATGCGACGACTGCGGTAAAAAGCAAAACGAGTATAAGCGAAAGTAGCGCATTATTGTTATTTTTGTAACCTGATACAGAAAATATGAAAGTCGACGTGATTTTAGGCCTGCAGTGGGGCGATGAGGGAAAAGGAAAAATTGTGGATGCACTGGCTCCCGGATATGATATTATTGCCAGGTTTCAGGGTGGTCCCAATGCCGGACATACCATTATGTTCAACGACAGGAAATTTGTTTTACACTCGGTTCCCAGCGGTATTTTCAGAAAAGAGATTCTGAATGTCATTGGTAACGGAGTAGTGCTTGATCCCTTTATTTTTTTCAAGGAAATTGATGAAATAACCGCCGCCGGATTTGATCCCACAGCTAATCTGATAATAAGCCAGAATGCTCATTTAATCATGCCGACGCACCGGCTGCTGGACGCAGTGAACGAAGCGGCCATGGGCGATCGCAAAATTGGCAGTACGCTCAAAGGCATTGGTCCCACGTACACCGATAAGTACAACCGCACGGGATTACGCACAGGCAACTTACTTTCCGACAGTTTTATGCAGGAATACGAATTACGGAAAGCTGTTCATTTCAGAATGATTCTGCAATCCGGAATCCCTTTTGAACAGATAATGCTGGATGGATTATCCTTTGAGGCCTATGAGCAGGAATGGCTGAAAGCGGCCGAAAGACTGAAACAGTTCAAAATCTGTGCGACCGAAATTAAGCTGAATCAGGCCTTGGCCGAAGGCAAAAAAGTGCTGGCCGAAGGCGCCCAGGGCACCTTGCTTGATGTTGATTTTGGTTCATATCCGTTTGTTACGTCTTCCAATACTTCAACAGGGGGTGTTTGCACCGGACTGGGAATTGCTCCGAATAAAATCGGCAAGGTATTTGGCATTTTCAAGGCTTATTGCACCAGGGTCGGCAACGGTCCTTTCCCAACTGAGCTTTTTGATGATATGGGTGAACTGATTCGCAAAAACGGACATGAATTCGGCGCTACAACCGGCAGGCCACGTCGTACCGGCTGGCTAGATCTTCCTGCTTTGAGGTATTCGGTTATGCTGAATGGAGTCACCGATCTGATTATGACCAAAGCCGATGTCCTGAGCGGAATTGAAACCATTCAGGTGTGTGAATCGTATACATGCGGCAACCGGACACATGTACTGCCCGAAATTCCGTTTGGAAGGGAACCAGGAATAAATATCTCCGGAATGACCGGCTGGAAAGAAGATTTATCGCAAATTTCGGATGCAGCCATGTTTCCTGCCGCTTTCTCGACATACTTTAAGTACATAGAACAACAGGTTGGTGTGAAACTGTCTTATATTTCAACAGGTCCTGAACGTAATCAACTGATTAAAATGTAACCGCCATGAAAAAGATTTTGCCTTTTATATTGATGTTGCTGGCACTCCAGGTTGCTGTGCTGGCTCAAGTTCCGGTTAAGGAAAGCGATGTGCCTGAACCGGTAAAAAGTAAACTGCCTAACCTGTTTCCTGGCGTTACAGGTGTCAGCTGGACAAAAGTCAATGCCGATTATTGTGCAAACTTCACCTACGATAACATGAAAGTGGTTTCCCGCTTTGCTGAATCGGGGCGCTGGCTCAATTCAGAATCTGAATACAAAGCCGAAGATTGTCCGCGATCGATGCAAAAACATATTACTTCTACTTTTCCCGATTTGAAACTGTCCAGAATTGTTTTAAGCGAAAATAAAGATGTTTCGGAATACCGGGTCGAACTTACCGATACAGTAACATCGAAACCTGTTTTCGTTTTCTACGATGTTTCCGGCGTATTTCTGCGTAAATCCGATTCGCAGGGAAACGACACCGATATTCAGCTTCAGGGAGCCAACGAACGGGGTAAACTGGCAGTACACTCCAGAGAACTTCCTTCTGCTGTAAATTCATACATCATAATCAATTATTCGCAATACACCATTCGTGAAAGTTATATTGTGAACAATGAAAAATATCAGAACGCCTATTATGTTGTTTTGGGGAAAGCCGATGCTAAAGAACCGGTTGAATTGTGGTTCGATTATCAGGGCACACCAATCTCAACAGGAAATGCTCCTGTAAGCGACAACACACAGGACAAAGATCCGAAAAACAAGAAAAAACCGCAGGCTCGTACCCCATATCCGCAAAACAAAGTGCCGGCTGCTGCTGTCGATTATTTTACCAAAAAAGAGCTGAAGGCCGAAGAAGTCAGATGGGATACCATTGGCAATGAATATGTGGTTTCCTATTATAATCCGACTCGCAGTACCGAAAACAAAATGTATTTTGATAAAAAAGGCGTTTATGTAAAAACAGCAACCATTCTTGATCCAAAGAATTTGCTGCCCATGATTCAGAACTACCTTGGCACTAATTATCCTGACCTTGATATCGAATCGGCAGAAAGTGTTGTGTGCGCCGATAAAAAGAAATACACGCTGGTAAAAATATTCAGTTTGAACTGGATGAATGACCCCATGGTGTTTCATGAAATTTATTTTTCGACCAGTGGCCGTCTCGAAAGAGAAGTCCTTGCTGATTTCGAAGATGCCGAAGATCAGTATCTGAACGAAAAGCGTGAGAACAAGCATGAAGCTTTCAACGAATTTACTGCCGAAGATGATCTTTCCCTTGAAGAGGGAAATCTGGTTGACGGACAGCAGGTTACTTTCAAGGAGCTGCCATCTTCAATTGTGAATTATATGAAGGCCAATTATCCGGAGTATTCGTATGATGAAGGAATGATCATGAATGATGATGGCGCTTTGAAATACAGCGTCTTCCTTAAACGCGAAGGATACAAAGGAAAAAAGAACCTGCTTTTTGATTTGAAAGGAAAGTTTCTTAAAGCCGAAGATCTTTGATTCAGCGGGGATTGAACCGGGTCACGCTCATTTGTCTTGCAGTGTTTGTTTCCCTGAGTTTACAGGCTCAGGAAAAGAAAAAAATATTGCTGAAGTCGGCAAATATTCTTGAATACATTAAGCCCGAAAATCCCGATGTTCAATTCCTGAAAGGCAATGTTGTTTTTGAACACGATAATTCGTTGCTTTATTGCGACTCGGCTTTGCTGTATGTAAATAAAAATGCCATGGATGCCTATGGTCATGTGCATGTAAAAGTGTCGGATACGACTCAGATTTACGGTGACAAACTACATTACGACGGTGATAAGAAAATGGCGGTGATGGAGAAGGATGTAAAACTGATTGACAATGATATCATTCTTCGCACCGATGTTTTGAATTATGATATTGGCAATAAAGTCGGGTATTATTTACAGGGTGCTGTCATCGAAGATCCGCACAACAAACTGGTCAGCAAACACGGATACTATTATTCCGACCGGAAGGAGTTTTTTTTCCGACACGATGTTGTGGTCACCGGCAATAATTTTAAAATGACATCGGATAGTCTGATGTATAACACCAGCACCGAGCTGATTCAGTTTTACGATCACACGCATATTATCAGCGACAGCACACATATTTACTGCAGCTACGGTTGGTACAACACCATCACTGATCAGACAAAACTGATCAACAGGGCAAAAATGATCAATGGCTCTTCGGTACTGGAAGGCG
>CAYSCE010000229.1:0-5402 GCA_964429475.1 uncultured Bacteroidaceae bacterium
CAACGGCCATTGGTTGCTGACACGTGTTTACATACGCACCATGCGCGATTCAGTCGAGACGCTGCATTTCAGGCAAACAGTGGATACCACATTGGCGCTGACGCCGAAAGATCTGAATAAGGATCTGGAGAATGTGGATGTGCTTGATTTTTTTGAATTGAACCGGCATATCAAACAACAGAAAATGCGTGGTGCCGATAATATCTCGCAGCTTGAAGTAGAGCGCCACCGACGGATTGCTTTTCCATTTGCAACAGTCATTCTTACCATCATTGGTGTAGCGGTTTCGAGTCGTAAAACGCGCGGTGGTACAGGGCTTCATATAGGTATCGGGTTGTCGCTGAGTTTTGGTTTTATTTTATTTATGCAGGTCAGCAGTACCTTTGCAACCAACGGAAACCTGCCCCCCATGCTGGCTGTATGGATTCCGAATATTGTATTTGCCGGCATCGCGTGGATGTTGGTGAAGTGGGCTCCGAAATAATCATGGCTGTGGACGCCAGACGAGGCGGATTTTTAAACAGTGAGCGGTTAATGGTTAACGGTTAATGGTTAACGGTTAACGGTTAATGGTAATTCATATCTACACTTCTTCCTTCGTCCGCCGCGGCGGATTCCTTGCCTGCCTGGACTGCCTGTTGCAGTTAAACCGGCAGACAGGTTCATGATTCAACCGGTTTCTGCACCAGCGAAGCAGCGCCAAGAATTGCTGCATCATTATCGGGCAAAGCCGACCATTTCAGCGCCACTTTGTTTTTATAAATCTGCAACAGAAATTCATTGAAATATTTTTTCAGCGGAAGCATCAGCAAATCGCCGGCTTTTGCAACTCCTCCAAAAATATAAACCGACGACGGACTGGTGTGTGCAACAGCATCGGCTAGCTTCAATGCCAGGTACCATGCGGTTTTATCAAATACTTCGAGCGCAATGGTATCGCCTTGCAAAGCTGCCTTTGCAATGATTTCCGAGCTGAGTTTGTCACTTGAAATCTGGTCGAGCATTGACGACAGGCCTCTTGATTTCAATAATTCCACAGCGGTGTTTACAATTCCCGATGCCGACGTATATGTTTCAAGACATCCTTTTCGGCCGCATCCGCAGGGTCGTCCGTTTGGATCAACAATGGTGTGTCCGATTTCGCCGGCAAATCCATCGTGTCCGTACACCATGTTGCCACCACACACAATACCGCTTCCAACGCCGGTTCCAAGCGTTATCATGATGAAATCGTTTTCACATTTGGCAGCGCCGTATACCTTTTCGCCCCATGCAGCAGCGTTGGCATCGTTGGTAAGAACGACATCCACTTGCGGAAAATGAGATTTCATCAGATCAACAAAGGGAATTACACCTTTCCAGGGCAAATTGGGAGCAAATTCTATAGTCCCGTTATAATAATTTCCGTTTGGTGCACCGATACCAATACCTTCAAGCGAACATTGTGCTTCGGTTACCATACTTTGAATCATTCCGGCCAACCCGCCCATATATTCCTGTGCTGTAAGGTGTCCGGTGGTAGGCATATTTTTTTTCAAAATAATTTTACCTTCCGAATTTACCAGCCCGGCTGTGGTGTTGGTGCCTCCCAGATCGATTCCGCAAACCAGTTTTTCCTGATGCATGAAAAGTTGTATTTATTGAATAATCACTGACAAAAATATGATTTTACCCATTGTTCAGCCTAATAATTATTTCATTTCATGCAAATATATGATGAAAGGATTGAATTTTGACCAAATGGATGCATTGGCCAATGATGTATTGGTGAGAAATTCCGGTAATAATAATTTACTTCAGAAATTTCGAAAGTTCAACCCACGGCTGCACATCGGGCAGGGGAGCTTCGAACGAAAGCATTTCTTTTGTTGTCGGATGTGGAAAGGTAAGTTTCCACGAAAGGAGTGACAGGTTGCCATCGGGGTTTGATCGTTTGGCTCCGTATTTCAGATCTCCTTTAATAACGCATCCGATATGAGCCAGCTGAGCGCGAATCTGATGATGGCGGCCTGTGAGCAATTCAACTTCAACCAGCGAATAACGGTCGGAACTACCAAGCCAGCGATAGCGAAGAATGGCTTCCTTACTGAATTTGGAAGGAGCTTCAACAACAAATGACTTATTCAGTTTTTCGTTACGCTCAAGATAATTTTTTAGTTCTGATGCTTCGGGCTCAGGCTTGGCGCAGGTAACCGCGAGATATGTTTTTCTTGCTTTGCTTTCGCGAAATGATTCATTCAATCGTTCAAGCGCTTTCGATGTTCGCGCAAAAACCATTACTCCACCCACAGGCCGGTCTAACCGATGCACAACACCCAGAAAAACTTCGCCGGGTTTGTGATACTTTTCCTTGATATAGGCTTTCAGCAAATCGGGTAATGTCTCATCTCCGGTTTTGTCTCCCTGCGAAATCTCTCCATGCAGCTTCAACACCACAATTACATGGTTGTCTTCGTACAGTATGCGGGATTTTATGGAATTGGTTTCGGACATTTTTTTCGTTTCTGGCGTTACACGTTACAGACGTTACGCGTTACACGTTACAATCGTTACAGAATTCAGTACAAATCTATCTTCACACATTTTCACATCTCCACATTTTCACATCTTTGCGTTACACGTTACACGTTACGCGTTACAAAGTTACAATCGTTACGAAATTCGCGACTAATCTCTCTTCACACATTTTCACATCTCCACATTTTCACATCCAATCGTTACACGTTACAAAGTTACAATCGTTACAGAATTCAGTACCAATCTATCTTTACACATTTTCACATCTCCACATTTTCACATCATTTCGTTACACGTTACAGGCGTTACAAGCGTTACACGTTACAAGAGTTACAAGGTGACAGGGTTCATTTTCAAACTTGTCACAGCTTGCCGGGTTTTACGCGGTTTTACGTGATTTTCAAATCATCAAATTTTCAAATTATCAAATCAGTATTGTTCTTTTTCACTCGGAAAATCTTCAGTCTTCACGTCGTGAATGTAGTTGGTCACAGCTCCTGTAATTTCAGCAAACAGATTGTGATAACGTCGCAGGAAACGGGGCGAAAAATCCTGATTGATTCCAAGCATATCATGAAGTACCAGTACCTGACCGTCGCAGTGGCGGCCGGCACCGATACCGATGGTCGGAATTTTCAGACTTTCGCTTACTTCTTTGGCCAGTTTGGCGGGAATTTTCTCGAGTACGATACCAAAGCATCCAGCCTTCTCAAGCAACAATGCATCTTCTTTTAGTTTTTTCGCTTCTTCTTCTTCCTGTGCGCGTACCGAATAAGTTCCGAATTTATAGATTGACTGCGGAGTCAATCCCAGATGTCCCATTACAGGAATACCGGCCGATAGAATACGCTTGACCGATTCAATAATTTCTTTTCCACCTTCCATTTTAATGGCACTGGCACCAGCTTCTTTCATAATGCGGATGGCCGATTGCAGCGCTTCTTTCGAATCGCCCTGATAAGTTCCAAAAGGAAGATCAACCACAATAAGGGCACGGTCTACTCCACGAACCACCGATGTGGCATGATAAATCATCTGCTCCAGCGTGATGGGCAGCGTGGTTTCGTTACCAGCCATTACATTCGAAGCCGAGTCGCCCACAAGAATAATGTCAATACCTGCTTTATCAATGATTTTCGCCATCGAAAAATCGTAAGCGGTCAGCATGGCAATTTTTTCGCCCTTCAGCTTCATTTCCTGCAGCACATGGGTCGTTATCTTGGGCAATGTTCTGAAATCTGTCATATCAATAGATTTAGGGCTGCAAATATAGAGATAAAAAAATATTGCCTTTAACCGTCCGTTTTGGTTAAAACCACAAGTATGATTGTATTTTCATGATTAGTCAGAAAAAGGTGATCACAGGTCACACATTTTCCGAATAAAATCAATTGACGAAAAAAATTGAAACAACATGCCGGCTATTGATCGCGGCTGGCTTTATCTTTCTTCTTGGCGGCTTTTTCAAGTCGTTTTTCTTTCAGACTTTTCGTCGGAGCTTTCTTTACCGATTTTTCCTTAAGAGTTTTTTCCTTTGACATAGCCGTTAATTTTTATAGTTTGCAGACACAAAGATATAAGCAAATATGACAAAAAGCAAGAATTTATTGAGAAAATATTTACGACCTGCCTTTAAGCTTAACAGCCAGCAGCTTGTTTTTCAGATATCGTGCAGCCTTCGCAATATCGGCAGCCGCTTCTTTCCGATGATATAGAATAACGGAATTACTCAGTCGTTTTTCATCAATCGATGTGGTGACAATGATTTTTTCGCCGTTGTACGGATTAAAACCGCAGTAATGCATCACCGATGATAATGTCATTGGAGTGGGTGTGAAATCCTGCATCTGCTCGGGCCGGATTCCTGCTTTTTTTAATTCAATGGCCAGTTCAAAGGTGTCGTCCATATTGCTGCCCGGATGCGACGAAATCAGATAAGGTACAATTTGCCGAGGCTTGCCGGCTTCGGCATTGATTTTATCGTACGCGGCCTTTAATTTCAGAAACAATGCAAAAGCCGGCTTGCGCATGATGCTCAACACGCGAGGTGAACTGTGTTCAGGTGCTACTTTTAAACGACCCGAAATATGTTTCGAAACCAGTTTTTTAAAGTACTCGTATCCACCGGGCAGAAAGCCTTTGTCATTCAGAAATAAGTCGTAGCGAATGCCCGATGTTACAAACGCAGCCTTGATTCCATCGGTGTTTTCAACTTTCGTGTACAGACTTATCAATGGCTGATGCGATGCATTCACATTATTGCAAAGCGAAGGAAATATACACGAAGGGCGCCGGCATTTCTCGCAGCGGCCTGTATCAATCGGTGCCATACAATACATATTGGCCGATGGTCCGCCTATATCGCTGATGTAGCCGCTGAAATCGGGCATCAGTTTGATTTGTTCAATTTCCTGCAGTATCGATTTTTCACTGCGGCTCTGTATGTAGCGTCCCTGCTGCATCGATATGGTGCAGAAGCTACATCCGCCGAAGCATCCGCGATGTATGGTTACACTGTGACGAATCATTTCGTACGCAGGAATGGGCGGCTTTTTATAATAACGCGGGTGGGGAAGCCGTGTGAATGGAAGTGCGTAAATCCTGTCCAGCTCCTGGGTTGATGATGGTGCATAAGGCGGATGAACCACAATGAATTTGTCTTTAAAAGGCTCTGCAAGACCTTTTGCTTTAAATCTGTTTGAATTTTCTTCAATCAGCACAAAGTGCTTTCCGAATTGTGTTTTACTTTTCAGACATTCTTCGTGCGAAGGTAACAGGATGTATTCCGGACCCGGCTTTTCATCAGCCATTACAGCAGTTTGCGGAATACAGGATTTTTTGAAATCAATATTATTATTGATTTGTCGCGCGGCTTCAACGATGGC
>CAYSCE010000230.1:0-5400 GCA_964429475.1 uncultured Bacteroidaceae bacterium
CAAAATACGATAAGGATCTGTTCCGTTTCAGTGGCATGAATTATCCAGAAGGGGAACACGTGATGTTTACCGATGGATTTTTTCCGGTGGTGGCGGTGATCAAGGTCCTGAAGCCAATTGTAGACCTGTCGGACTACACACATGGCATTATCAACGGACTTATTTTGTTATCGTTTGTTGTTGCTGTTTTCTTTTTATTCCGGATATTTCAGGAACTGAAAATCAATGAATGGGCTGCTGCTGTTGCTGCTCCATTGCTGGTCTTTATGAGTCCGCAGGTGATGCGCCTTCCGGGACATTACAGCTTGTCCATCATGTTTTTTATTCCACTGATCATCTATTTAATATTGAAATATTATCAGCAGCAACGCTGGAAATATATTTTATGGGCGGGCGTTGCTGTGTTGCTTTGCAGCTTGTGTCATCTGTATTACTTTGCCATGGCTGGTATTTTGGTGGGTGGCGTTGTGCTGTATCTGATTCTGTTTGACAGAAAAAGTATCTCCGTTCTTCAATCGCTGAAATTCCTGTTCTTTGCTGTCATTCTTCCATACATGCTGATTTTTTTGATGATGAAAATCACAGATTCAGTGTCAGACCGGTCCACGTATCCGTATGGATTTCTGGTATACAAAGCAGAGTGGGAGGGTTTGTTTTTAAAAGATGGAACGGTAAGCAGGCCCTGGCTGAAATCCTTTCTGAAACCCGATCTCGTGCAATGGGAAGGATGGTCATTTATTGGTCATGCAGGAATCATCGGATATGTGTTCCTTTTTTCGGTATTTGCCCCTTTACCATTCCTGCTTGACATTCATCTGGCGGCCTTTTTTACGGTGCTGGTTGCAGGCCTTATCATTTTTATTTTTCTGAAGCGAAGAAAAAAACTATACGACCTTTCGGGTAATCCTTTTATGAATGCATTGCTCTGGAGTGGCTTCATTGCTATGTTTGTATCGTTTGCTTTTCCGATCAATGTTTTTCCGGAATTGTATTATTACATTGGTCCGGTGCGCGAACTGCGCGGAATCGGACGCATGGCGTGGATCGTCTATTTTGCCGTCAATATCGGCTTGTTTTTTCTTGTTGAAAACTATGTCAAAAAGCGTTATCTCAAGATGGCAGCATTTGCTGTATTATTGATTTTGATGAGTTATGACATGCATAAGCAAAACAAGGTTTTTCTTTTGCCGCTGGGCGAAAACAACAGCATCGTTGAAATGAAAGCAGATATTGATCAGATTCCGCTTCAGCTCAGCAATTTAAGCAATCGGTATCAGGCGGTATTAACTATTCCGTCATTTTTTGTGGGCAGCGAAAATGTAATCAGTCACCCTTACAACGAAGATGTGCTGGCATACGCACTGCTGCTGTCGCAAAAATCCGGTTTACCAGTTGTTTCTTCATTTCTTTCACGAACATCTATATCACAGACATTGAAAAAATCTGCTTTCTTTTATGGACCGTACAACCGACCCGATGAATTTTTGAAATCCATTGACCATTCAAAAGACTTTCTCATATTGTCAACACCTGCTACCAGACAATTATTTCGCGGTGAAGAACTCATTATGCAACATTGCGATACACTGTTTAAACATGCGCGGTTTATGATTTGTTCCATCAAAGCTGACACGCTGAAAAAATTGTACTCCATGACTTCAATGGACAAAAATCAAGCCTCACCCGGGCGTCCTTTGTTGTGGCACGATTACTCGGAAAGCGCATCTGGACAAGGTTATTTTACAAAAGGCGCCTCAGAAATATTCAGTCTGAAGAAACCAGTAACGGCAGCGGAGTTACCATTGCAGTCGCCTGTGGATTCAGCAATAGAAGCAGAAGTTTCCTTCTGGTATTCCGTTGTTCGCGAAGATGGCTTGCTGCGCGGTAGTTGCGAAATTGTTCTTCTTGACAAAGCCGGAAATGTAATGGGTTATAATCTGGGAAATTTATATCAGAACATGCGGCAAACTGATGGTATCTGGGGTTTGTACCAATGCAGACTACCGGTTCCTCCGGGCGCTGTCAGACTGCGGATTTCACTCATCCATTACGAGCTGAAGATTAATTCCATTTCAATTGACAACATTCTTGTCCGTTCTGTTGCCGACGACATTGTCATTCAGGGAAATTCCTGGTTCATGAAAAACAATTATTTTTACAAAAAAAACAAATGAGTCCTGAACTCTCCATAGTTGTTTCCGTTTATAATGAAGAAGGCAATCTCAATGCTCTTATGGCGGAATTGCAGAATAGTGTTGCCGGCATTCGCTGCGAGATTATTTTTGTCAACGACGGTAGTACAGACAATAGTGCAGCACTGATTGATTCGATATGTTCCGCAAATCCGGCGTTGTGCAGGTCCATACATTTTTCGCGCAATTTCGGGCACGAAGCAGCCATGATTGCCGGTATCGATCATGCAAGGGGTAACGCGGTCATTTGCATGGATGCTGATCTGCAACATCCGCCGGCATGTATACAACCGATGTTGAAATCGTTTCAGGCGGGCAGCGATGTGGTGCTCATGCAGCGCAATTCGCGCGGCGATGGCGGTTTGAAAAATTTCTTTTCGAAAATGTTTTATCGCCGCTTAAGTCGTATGAGCAACATGAAATTTGTTGAAGGCGCGTCGGACTTTTTTCTTATTTCGATTCGCGTAGCAGACATTCTGCGCAACGACTATCGCGAGCGAAACCGCTTTCTGCGCGGCTATATACAAAACATCGGATTTTCTTTTTCTGTTATTCCGTACGATGCGCCTGCCCGTGTGGCCGGAAAAAGTTCCTATTCCTTCCGCAAGTTGTTTCGTCTGTCGTACAATGCCATTGCGGCTTTCAGCAATGCGCCCCTGAAACTCAGTTTGGTATTCGGACTTGTGATGGGCTTGCTGTCAGCTGTTGTGGGCGTATATTCCATTGTGATGTATTTTGTCGATAAACCGGTTTCGGGGTATACAACACTGGTAGTGCTCATCAGTTTTATAGCAGCTGTGCAGTTTATTCTTATGGGCATTATGGGAAAATACATCGGCTTTTTGTTTGATGAAGTGAAGAAGAGACCGATATATATTGTTGAGAAAAAAGGTGCAATTGATAAACAGGAATAGAAACATGAAAAATAAATTAAAATGATTATACCACTTCCTTTCTCCGAAACATCAGACCATTCATCTGGATTATCGCGTGAATGCCAGGCCCCGATATACCACTGACAGTGGTAATCATAACGCAGGTTTCATCCCGGGTTTGTATGACATTATTGATAAAGGGAGAAATGATTATCATGTGCTTCTTGATGAATTTGCAAAGGATGCACCTGTCTTTCATGCAATAAAAAACGCATCCGAAGAAAGCAGGGTTGGTGAGCCGGGCTGGAATAACGGGCATTTGCCTGGGCTTGACATCATTGGCATTTATTCTTTTTTGAAGAAAATTAATCCCGGAGTGTATATTGAAATCGGTTCGGGAAACAGTACAAAAGTTGCCAGAAAAAGTATCCGGACGAATGCACTCCGTACAAAAATTACATCAATAGATCCTTGTCCCAGAGCCGAAATTGATGAGCTGGCAGATGTTGTAATCCGCAAACCACTAGAAAACATTGATGATTTGTCTTTCATTATCAACAGCCTGAACGAAAACGATATTTTATTTATTGATAATTCTCACCGGTGTTTTCCAAACTCTGATGTCACAGTCTGTTTTCTGGAATTGCTGCCTCAGCTTAAAAAAGGCGTGTTTGTGCATGTTCATGATATTTACCTGCCATACGATTATCCGCAGTTTATGTGCGATCGGTTTTACAACGAACAATATGTGCTGGCAGCCATGATACAGGCCAATCCTGATCGGTACAAACCCATTCTTCCGAATTATTTTATTTCGGAAGATGAACAGTTGAGCTCAGTCCTGAAGCCGGTTTGGGAACACCCATCACTCAAGGATGTCGAGCGTCACGGGGGATCATTCTGGTTGCAGATTGGGAATTAAAAGACACAATCAATACCCATATTTACTCTTCCAGCGTTCTTTCAGAAAACGTCTGTGTTCCTTTTCCCGTGCGGTTTTGCCGGGTTCGTAAAATTTGGTCCCCTGTATTTTGTCCGGCAGAAATTCCATGTTTACAAAACTGTTTTTAATGTCGTTTTCAAGAGATAAACGACTATTGCAGGTTATTGTTTTCTTGCACCAGATTTGAATCCTGAATGATGTAAAGCGGTCTGTTCTGAATGTTTTTATTGATTCGTCCGATATATTCACCAATAATTCCGATTGAAACCATTTGAATTCCTCCTACAAACATACAACTAATAATCAGTGATGTCCACCCGGCAATAGCTCTGTCAAGAATGAAATAGGAATACATGGCATACAGAATAATAATAAATGAAACGAAACAAATGAAAATACCTGTTTTAGTAACAAATTGCAATGGTTTTTCCGAAAAACCGGTGATTCCATCAAGAGCAAGTTTAATCATTTTTCCCAATGGATAACCGGTTTTGCCATATTTTCTTTTATCGCGGCTGAACAACACTTCTGTTTGATTGAAACCCAGCCACGCAATCTGACCTCGCAGAAATTTATTTTGTTCAGGCATCTTTTTCAGATAGGCAACGACTTTTCGGTCAATGAGTCTGAAGTCGCCTGTATCCAATGGAATATTTACATTGGTAAGTTTTTTCAGAATCCGGTAAAACATTTTAGCAGTGAATTTTTTGAACAAACTTTCACCTTTTCGTTCAGCCCGTTTGGCATACACAACCTCAAATCCTTCTTTGTACTTTTGATACATGTCAGGGATTAATTCCGGAGGGTCCTGTAAATCGCCGTCAATAATGACAACCGCTTTTCCTGTACAATGATCAATCCCAGCCGTAACGGCTATCTGATGTCCAAAATTCCGGCTGAAATTGATAAAAAACACTCTGATGTCTTTTTCAGATAAATGAATTAGACCAGCTAAAGTGTTGTCGGAGCTTCCGTCATTGATGAAAATAATTTCATAGTTTTCCGAAACCTGCACAACAGCTTTTTGTACTCTGGCATACAGTTCGGCAAGACTTTGTTCCTCGTTATAAACAGGAATAATTACAGAAATTTCAACCGGAAGTTTATGGTTTTCGCTCATGAGTCCTGTAGGTATTTATGATTCCCTTTGAATCAAGAAGTTCACACTCAAATTTTTTCTCAAGTTTTTCTTTGATAGAATTTTCGTAGATGATTACTGTTTCATTATTGCCAACTTCTGAAACAGGCTTGTAGTTGAAATCAATATTATTTTGATTCATTAAAAGAATGTAATAGTAATTGTTGGCAAATATATTTTCAGAAACAAGAAATTTCCCATTCAGATCGATATGTTTTTTTTCAGCAGTTTTTAGATAGTTGGTTATTTCAT
>CAYSCE010000231.1:0-5388 GCA_964429475.1 uncultured Bacteroidaceae bacterium
GTTACCCTGTTGTTGATTCAGTTTTCTATGGCAGCACAAAGTGGTTCCGATGTGTTTGAAAAAGTGTGGAAAGGCGGATCAAAAGCACGGACCGACATGACAGAAAGCGGCTATTTTATTTGCACGGAACAATTATATGACATCGATTACAATGATGAGACAAATACTTTTACCGGTTACAGCCGGACGGAGTTTTCATTTGATTATGTAACGTATGTGTCTGTTTCTAAAATCAGCGGCACTATGAATACCGAAGATTTTACAGTCGTGATCAAACACGATTATTCTGTACGTAAAGACGAATTGCCATACGACATGTATTGGATCGACACAACTTTAAAACTCACCCTGTACACCGATGAAGACCATGAAGGGTATTATATTTTGTCGGGACAGTCCTCAAACATGTCTTACAGCGACGAAGTGTATGAAGTCACCAATTATCCGTACTGAAAAACAATCCTCATGAATAAAGAAAACGAAGAACAGATCTGCTGTCCGCCATTTAATCCCGAACTGTGGGATGATAAAGTGATTGAATGGAACGAAAAAAAATTCATCCGCGACCGTGTCAAAACATTTTTCTACATGCCTTTTGGCTTTGGAAAAACCATGAAGCGCGTGATGACAGCACTCGAAAACGCAGGCGCAACCTCACCTGAATACCTTTGCCTTTCCGATCACACATCGAAATGGAATATGGATATTCTGCTGGCGGTAGACAGAGATATTCCCGGGGCTGAAAATAAAACCATCAGCGGAAAATTTTACAGCCGCGTGTACGAAGGGCCGTTCAAAGATACCGGAAAATGGTGCAGCGATTTCGAATCGAAAGCAAAAGAAAAAGGATTCGAAATTAAAAAATGGTACATGTGGTACACCACGTGTCCGAAATGTGCCAAAAAATACGGTAAAAACTACGTTGTTGTCATCGGACAGGTGTAGCGCTGAATACGCTTCTGCAGTTTTTACTGAGTTTAAAGTTTATAAACCTGATAGCTATCGGGTTGAAAGATGTTGTGGTAGTCCTCCGTGGCGGATTTGCTTCCGACATTCCAGAGTCGCGAAGCGTCCTGGAATAGTCGGGGCGCGCCACGAAACTTTTCAACTCAAAGGTGCTTCGCGTGCTTATATAATCCCCAGGACGCTGTCCTGAGCCAATATCTGTAGCGCCTTTAGCGCAATTTGTGCTTCGCAGCTTTTATTAAGCCTTCGGCCACTTAAAATTTGTGTTTCAATTTTTGAGGAGCTTTGCGTGCACATCCCTGATGTCGCTTTGCGACCATACGTTATAGATGTTTGACTAAATTCATAGCGCCTTTCAAAGGAACCAACTATAGTCATTTGGGGGTAAACCCAGAAGAACCTTTCTGACTGCCTGTTGCAGTTAAACCAGCCAGGCAGGCTCTGAATAAGGAACCTGTCTGACGGTTTAACTGCAACAGGCAGTCAGGCAGGAAAGGAATGATGTAGGATGAAGTGAAGTTTGAAGTGCACGTAAACAGACCACTAACACTCGCTCATAACCCATAACTTATCACTCATAACTGGCCACTGACTCCGCGGCGGCGGATGAATACTGACTACTACCATTAACCATCAACCGATAACCATTAACTGTTAACCAATAACCATTAACTGTTAACCAATAACCATTAACCGTTACCCATTAACCGATAACCATTAACCATCTCCCATCTTCTTTTTTTAACAATTTTTCGTCCGGTTTTCAAACTTTAATTATCTTGCACCACAAATCCGCCAAAAACCATTTTCCCATGGAAGAACTAAAGAATGACAAACCGCTTGAACTGCCCGAAAACGCTTATCGGGAACTGAATGAAGGAGAATCGTACGAACCGGTCATGTCGCCGAAAAAAGTATACCCCGAAGTCACCCTTTGGTCGGTATTGATGGGACTTTTAATGGCCGTTATTTTTTCTGCAGCCGCCGCTTATGCGGGATTGAAAATCGGACAGGTGTTCGAGGCAGCTATTCCCATTTCAATCATAGCCATTGGCTCTTCGGCTTTGGCGCGAAAAAAGAATGCTCTGGGACAGAATGTCATTATTCAGTCCATTGGTGCCAGCTCGGGTGTTATTGTCGCCGGCGCCATTTTCACCATTCCGGCCTTGTATATTCTGCAAGATAAATATCCGGGTATTGAAATCAATTTCCTGCAAATCTTTCTGGCTGCCTTGTTGGGCGGTATTCTCGGAATTCTTTTTTTAATCCCTTTCCGAAAGTACTTTGTCAAAGAGCAAAAAGGAAAATTCCCCTTCCCCGAAGCCAAAGCAACAACCGAGATTCTGATCTCGGGCGAAAAAGGCGGAAAACAAGCCGGGTTGCTTATCACCAGCGGTCTCATTGGTGGTCTTTATGACTTTCTGGCCAATTCACTCAAACTGTGGTCCGACACTGTTACAACCCGCATTATTCCTTATGGAGAACAGCTGGCCAATGACTTTAAAATGGTCTTTAAAATGAGCACCAGCGCCATGGTATTCAGCTTCGGCTACCTGATCGGATTGCGCTATGCTATGATTATTGCCGTTGGTTCCATGCTTTCATGGCTGGTTTTCGTGCCATTGTTTAATGAAATAGGGAATTTCATGGCTGCAGCTGGTGGCGGTGAAAATATTTTTGCTTCCATGTCACCGGAAATTATTTTTACCAAATATGTCCGCAACATCGGTATCGGCGCTATTGCTATGGCTGGTATCATTGGAATTATCAAATCTTCGGGTGTCATTAAAAAATCATTCGGTCTGGCTGTTTCAGGATTATCAGGCAAAAAAGTAGAAGAACAGACAGAGCGCACACAAAAGGACATTAAAATGACCTTTGTATTGTTCATGATTCTGTTAACTGTGATTGCCATTTTCGTTTTTCTGTTTGCAGGAATTCAACTCGATCTGACACAGGCACTGGTGGCGCTGGCTACTGTCATTCTGGTATCATTCCTGTTTACTACTGTTGCAGCCAATGCCATTGCTATTGTAGGATCTAACCCCGTTTCAGGTATGACGCTGATGACGCTGATTCTTTCATCTGTTGTTCTCGTTGGCGTTGGTTTATCAGGCTCTTCCGGAATGGTGGCCGCTATGATTATCGGGGGCATTGTTTGTACCGCTTTATCAATGGCAGGCGGTTTTATCACCGACTTAAAAATCGGTTACTGGCTGGGTTCAACACCGGCAAAACAGCAGACATACAAATTTCTTGGCACACTCGTTTCAGCAGCCACTGTTGGTATTGTTATTTATATTTTGAACGATGCCTATGGATTTGTAAAAGGGCCAGGCCACAATGACCCGCTTGTTGCCCCTCAGGCTAATGCCATGGCATCCATCATCGAACCCCTTATGCAGCCAGGTGCTTCAGTGCCTTGGATTCTGTTTGCCATCGGCGCCATCATTTCTCTGCTGATTAACTGGCTCAAGCTCCCTGCACTTGCATTTGCACTGGGGATGTTCATTCCGCTTCACCTGAATACACCACTCATTGTCGGTGGATTATTGCAGAAATATCTTTCTACAAGCAGCAAAGATCCCGAAATCAACAAAGCGCGAGAACAGCGCGGAACCCTCATTTCAAGCGGTTTTATTGCCGGTGCTGCCTTGTTTGGGGTTGTTGGTGCTCTGTTGCTTTTCTTTAATATCAACCTGAATTTTGTTCACCTCAACCAAATGCAGGTAGGCGAAAACTGGGAATTTATCCCGGGTTGCCCATGGCCCGAAGGGCTTGCACTCATCGCATTTATTGCGCTGATTGGTTACTTTATCTGGGACAGCAAACGAGCCAAATTGCAGTAAGGGCTCATATCAACACGCCCGAGCCCTCACAGATTCCCGAATTCTGTGAGGGTTTTTTGCATCCGGTCATTAAACAATATATTCGTACTTTTGCAGTTAATAAGCAACCAACTGTTTGATTATTTATGCGCGTACGGCCGGTTATTTTTATTGCTCTCCTTGCTCTGCTTCTGCCGATCATGGCCAAATCACAGACACCGGGAATCGAAAATCTGCCGCGGTTCGATAAACGACTCGTTCATTTTGGTTTCACCATTGGTTTCAACCATATGGATTTCAGACTCAAACGCCCCGAAACAGAAAATCCCGATGATTCGGTTCTGAGTATCCTTAATGAAGGCCAGTATGGTTTTCAGATCGCCATTGTTTCCGATCTACGTATTGGCAATAATATGAACCTCCGCTTTGTTCCTGGCTTGTCCTTTGGCGACCGCAAAGTGTATTACGATATTTATCACCCTTCTACCGGCAAAATAGCGTACATTACAAAAACAGCCGAATCAACCTTTCTCGATTTTCCATTGTATTTTAAATACAAAACGAACCGTATCACCAATTTCCGCGCATATGTTCTCTTTGGCGGTAAATACAGCCTCGATCTGGCTTCGCAATCAAAAAAGAAGCAGGAAGATGAAGCCAATCTGAAGCTGCTTCCGCACGACTATTCATTTGATATCGGTACCGGCGTGGAATGGTATCTCGAGTATTTTAAATTCGGCATCGAACTACGAACATCATTCGGAATTCCCGATATGCTTAAACGCGAAAACACCATTTACACAAACAATATCGAATCACTCCGGTCGAAAATGGTGTGGCTGTGCTTTACGTTTGAATAGACGCCGGATCTTTTTTGCAAACAAAAAAACATTACCCTCTGCCACCAGTCAGCGCAGAAACAGCAATGCTTTTGCTTCAACAAGCGAAGTACTTTCTTTGTTCGCAACAAACGGGAACCAGAAACTATCTGATCGCACCGCCCGTCACCTTCAAAACTTCAGTCGTAATGCGCTCCATGGCTTTATCCACCTCAACGTCAGTCAGGGTCTTGTCTTCGTGGCGGAACATAAAACTAACCGCATAGCTTTTTTTGTTCTCACCAAGTTTTTTATCCACATACACATCAAACAAATCCACCGACTTCAGAAGCTTCTTTTCAGCTCCCTGAGCGGCTTTCTGAATGACTTCGAATGACATCTGACCATCAAGCAGCAATGCAAGATCGCGACGCACCGCCGGAAATTTCGGAATGTCTTTGTAACGGATACTGGTCTTTCTGACTTTCTTCAACAAAAGATCGAGATTCATTTCTGCGAACCAGACCGGCGCATCAACATCCGACAATTTACACAGGGTTAAATTCACCAAACCGAAGGTGGCAAGCGGCTTTTCATTAAGCATGTAAGTGACACCAAATGCAAATTGTGCAGGCACTTCGGTTTTTATCAAAAGCGATTCGCGAATACCCAGGTACTCAAACAGTCCTTCCAGAGCCGATTTCATACTAAAGAAGTCCGAGCTTTCAGGTTTATATTTCCAGTTTTCAGGACGCTCGCTGCCGGTCATTAATACC
>CAYSCE010000232.1:0-5377 GCA_964429475.1 uncultured Bacteroidaceae bacterium
CCGTTGTTGCTGCCGGTGCAAAAAAATACATGAAGGATCAGTCCGAATTTTTTGGTGTCGGTTCTCCGAAACGCAAAGAAATTCTGAGCGCTTTTCTGCGCGAAAATTCTTTTCCGGCATCGGAAGATATCGAGGCTTTTGCGCTCCTGTGCTGGGATTCGCCACAACGCGAAATGCAATATTGTTGCATGGAAATTTTATATCGCATGCGCAAAAAACTTACGCCCGCACATGTACCTTTGTTCGAAAAGCTCATTCAGACTAAAGGCTGGTGGGATACTGTCGATTTTATTGCACCATCGCTGGCTGCTTTTATTCTGAAAAACAATCCGCATCTGATGGATGAAACCATTGCGCGCTGGCAGAACCACAGTTGCATGTGGATGAGGCGTGCGGCCATTCTTCATCAGTTGAAATATAAAACAGATACAGACGAAAACCGACTGTTTGCAACATGCAAAGCGCTGTCACACGAAAAGGAATTCTTTATCCGCAAAGCCATTGGCTGGGCACTGCGCGAATACAGCAAAGTCAATCCCGATGCAGTCCGCCGCTTTGTTGCAACCACCGGATTGTCCGGTCTCAGTCATCGCGAAGCTTTGAAGCGGATCGGACAATAATTGTCCATTTGTTGAAAATCGCCACCAAGCCACCACGACGCAAAAAATTCTATGAGTAACTTCGTGACCCAGTGGCCAAATCGTAATTAGTATCTATGAGTCTTAGCGGCAAAAAAATAGTGTCTTAGAGTCTTCGTGGCCATATTCCAAACTACTATGAATCTGTCTTCACCGAGAGTGAAGATTTATTCTATTTGCGTTAATTAGACCGGCTGCATTTTTCGCTTGCAACTGTCTGCAAGTTTTACTTCAACAGGCAGTCAGGCAGGTTCTCGCCATTCGCGGATAAAGTATTCAGTGTCTTTGAGCCATAGTGTCGAAATTTCCTTGTGTCTTTGTGTCTTCGTGGCCATATCCTCCACACATTTTTTGCAATACCATTTTGTTTTCATACATTTGAATCATGAAATATTATTTTTTCCTGTTGGCTGTTGTGTTGGTTTCATGCAAAAATCAGAAACACATGAAAAACGAAAATCCGAAAATCGGTAGCATTATGTACGAATACCAGGCATCGTCGGTGGCACCGCAATATCACCGCAGTTATGTGTTGCTGGTCTCGCACGATAAAATCAAAGTCACCGTTGACAGCTATGGCACTGTGCTGACCGATACCAGCATTGCCATTACCGAAGCGCAGTTCAACGATATTGTTCAAACACACGATTCGCTCGGTTTCAAACAGATTCCGAAAAAAGACAATAAGGGCTGTGTAGGCGGCACTGGTGCTGTGCTGAAAGTATATGACACTGCCGACTCGCTGATGTTCGATGGCTATATCAGCTTTTGCGGAGGTCAGGAATTCGGCACCATGCAAGGCGATGTAAAACAACTTTCGGAGAAAATAAAATCGTTTATTCCGGATTTCGAATCATTGTTAAAACGCGACTGGAAGCCGGAGGGCATGGATGAATAAGGTGCTTGAAAATTTGGATTGTTTCGAAGTACAGGACGAAGATTTTGAGCATCAGTCGTTCCTGCACGGACGTCTGCATACACATCGTGTGATGGCCTGGGTATGCGTGCTGGCGCAGAAACTCAACATGGACGGGCAGGGAAGACTGGCTTTTTTTGCAGCAAAAGTGCATGATCTGGGCCGACTGACCGATGGCCGCGAGCCCGGTCATGGTCTGCGTTCCGCCGATTTGTACCTGCCAAAATACAAAGCTTTATTTGAGCAGCACGGATTGCAAAATAACGAATACGACATTGTGTACACCGCAGTACGCCTGCATTCGCGCGCCGATGAGCCACCGGCAGGCATCAGTCACATCGATGTGATTCATTTATTGAAGGATGCCGATGGACTTGACCGTGTGCGGCTTGGCGACGATGAACCGGATATCCGCTATTTCAGGAATGATATTTCAAAATCGTTGGTATCACAAGCCCGCAGGTTGTACGATATTACTGAAGAAAAAAGAAATTTGTCGCTGAAAGAGACGGTGGATCTGGCGTTTGAGCTTGTAAACTCTCAAAGGGTTTGAAACCCTTCGAGAGTTAGAGACCCTACGCCTGTTTTCTTTTATTCCTGCGGCGTTTGGCCTGTACCAGTGCAATCCACACAATGCCACCGGCGAGCCACAACGGCCATAACATGATGATTCCAACCACCAGCAATTTGAGTACATCCCATCCACGGGAAATGGCCTGCAACAGCATACGTCCGAAGCCCGGTTTGTAACTTTCAATTTTTTCTTCGTCGGGAAGGACAACGTGACGTGTTTTTTCGCGGCCATACAGGTGCAGCGTCACGGTGGCATATTTCAGCTGATCGTCCATCTGCATTTTGTCAATCATTGCCTGATCGGATTGAATCTGTTTTTCGAGTTGCTGCTGCATGGCGTACATTTTACTGTACGAATCGCCCGAAGCCTCAACTGAAGCCATTTTCAGATTATACAGGTCGGTGCGTTTTTTCTCCAGCTCTTTCATCAGATAGCTCAGACTGATGTCTTCAGCTTTGATGTTGCGGTAGTCCAGAAAGTCGATGAATTTCACAATGCTTTTCAGAAAGGTGTCGAGTTTTTCAACCGGCACGCGCACCGACATTTCGTTGGTAAGAATGTACGTGGTCGATTCAATGAGCGAGTCGGAGCTGATGCGTGTAGTGCTTTCATCAATAATGTCGCTGGCCAGGTTGCTGCTGGCTGTGTAACCTCCATGAACAAGCACCAGGTCTTCGATCTGATAGGTGGTCTTTGGAACATCCGGTGTACGGAATTTCAGATCGGCCGTGCGGACCAGTTTACGTGTTGAGTCCTGTTTGCCGATCCTGGCTGCTGCTGAAGAAACCATATTGCTGTAATCTTCGGCCGGAGCTGCTTGGGATTTCTCTGCCGATGTCATTTCTTCGGCAGCGGCTGTGGGCGCACTGCTCTTAGCGCCGCTTTCGTCGGCATACTCACCTTTTTGTTGCTCTGTGGCAGCTGATTCCTTGTCTGCTCTGGAGGAATCCCTCTTTGCTCCACCGCAGCTGTACGCCACCAGCGCAATGATGAGCAAAGGAATGATGAATGATTTGGTTTTCATAGGTTTTGGTTTTATTGGTTGTAAAGAAACAATTTTCAGGATGTGATTATTGTTCTATTCCATAAAACAAATTGATCCGAAAGAATACAAAAAACCCATAACTTTTCAGCATACTGAATGGTTATGGGCTTTATACTTTATTTTATTTCAGCAGCTTTATTGATTCTTTCATTAATTTTTGTAATACGATCAGCGTATGCCGGATTACTGGCGCAATCACCAAGCTTCTCCTGCCAATCGCCCATATCTTTAAACATTTTTCCGGTTTCTTCAAGAATAGATAAATCGTTTGGATTGGCTTTGGCTTTTTTCTGAAGAATTTCGAAATTGGTTGCAAATTCTTCATATTTTGCTAATGCTTCATCGCAACTACTGGTTTTTTCGCCATCAGAAGTTCCGAGGTCTTCGGCATCTTCTGAATCGGAATCACTGGTTGCCGATTCTTTCTTATCCTTATCCCCATCTTTTTTGTCTTTGTCGCCGCCACAGCTGGTTAGTAAAAAGGATGCAAAAATTACAACAGTCATCAGTGCAAATACTTTTTTCATTTTTTCTGGTTTTTAATTGGTTCCTACTCGTCTGGCTTTTCGGATTCCGCCCCCGGTATAAAAATCAGGATCCCTTTGAAATTTAAATCTTCTGTTTGCAGTAATTTCAACAGGCTAAAATACACTTTTTATGAGTACAAAATTTATAATTGTAATTTAACTACCTGTTTCTATAAAAAAAATGATCCTGAAAACAGACATTTAGCATCTATAAAGCCTAAATCCGACAATATTTATGAATAAAAACTTGAATATTACATATGAAAAGTGTAATTTTGCTGACAAATAAAAAATCTGTTATGAAAAATCTGAAAATTTTCGCTGTTGTTCTTTTTGTGATGGGAATGATAGCTTCTTCGTGCGAAGGTCCCGAAGGACCACGCGGACCTGCCGGTGCTGCCGGAACCGATGGAACTGACGGTAATGCAAATGTAATTGTGTATAGCTTTGGTGATACAACTTTTACCAGCACGGCAAATTTCATTCAATATCATCTGGTCGGAATGACCGAAGGGCAAATGGATTCTAGTGTTGTCCTCCCTTACTTTTCAAACACGGGGAATGTATGGTATCTTGCCGGTGGCTATGGCTCTGGCGGAGCGTATATCACGCGGTTCTTTATCTGGCCTGATGCTACGCCACCCACTGTCAATATTCAGATGCTTAATACCGATGGATCAGATTACTCGGGAAGTGATGAAACATGGGATTCTGTAAGGATTTTTATTATCCCTGCAACTGATTTCCGTATGGCTGAAGAAAATGGACTTAATTGGAAAAACTTCAGTGAAGTAAATTCTTTCTATAATCAGAAGTGATTTACATATAAATATTTTCAAGCCTGCTGATCAATACTCAGCGGGCTTTTTTTTTCTACTAAAAAAGCACATTGAATATTTCAGAAGACACCCGTTTCCCTGATTCCTTCAAACTTCCATTGCTCGCCGGCATGTGAGAAAAACACATAACACGTGTAGCCACAGGTTCTGTTTCCGAGATACGAAAAAT
Source organism: uncultured Bacteroidaceae bacterium (assembly GCA_964429475.1). Taxonomy (GTDB): domain Bacteria; phylum Bacteroidota; class Bacteroidia; order Bacteroidales; family DTU049; genus GWF2-43-63. The sequence continues at coordinate 4,709 of CAYSCE010000232.1, forward strand.
AATAAAAACCAAGATTGCGGGCGGCATCGAAATACACGCGCGAACATTGAATTGTGCCCAGATACAGCTTGCCATCGACCTTTCCGAATTTATTGCCATGATTCATAAAAAAGGCCTGCTCGCGTGTAAAGCAATCGGCACCCGACACTTTAATTTGTTTTCCGTTTGAAACCAGTTGCGCCTGCAGTGTAGTGTCGTATGCGGCAATCAGGTCGCGGAACGAAGCTTTCATGCGGTAATCGGCAAGCATCTGGTCTTTGTATGGCGGTGGTTTCAGCGCTGTGAGCGAATCGTACACGATCATAATTCTGGGCAGTGAATCGTATTCATGCTTCGATGTAATGACGCGCGCCGCATATTCATTCCAGCGTGCAGTGTCGGTGCCGAACTGTTCTTTTTTTATATCATCGAAATATCGGTGACATATGCGGGTATTCAGCACCGAATCCATCAAAGCGTTAATCACTTCAAAGTCGTTTACCTGCTGCGCCTGCACGCCCGATGCCGACAACAACAGAAATAGTCCGCTGATCAGAATACTTTTTTTCATTGCGCTGATTCTTCTTTTGAAAACGGAAATTACGAATTAAAATTGTTTTGAGTTCGGGCTGTTGGGTGACTGTTGGGTGTAGTCTGATAAAAGTGATTGGTGGGGTTTAGTCTGGAGAC
>CAYSCE010000233.1:0-5348 GCA_964429475.1 uncultured Bacteroidaceae bacterium
ACAGTCGTTACACGTTACAGTCGTTACACGTTACAGTCGTTACAAACATCACAGACGTAAAGTGTAGAATGCCGCATGCCGAATACAGAGTGAGTCCGCCGCGGCGGAGCGGGACCTGATGCCTTACGCCTAATCTCATATTCACACATAGGCGCAGCCTCACATACGCGAAGCGTCAAATTTTCACATCCTTTCATTAGCATATTATATTGTATTTTTGCATCAAACTCAACAGCTATGCTATTTCAATTCAACCCGGATGAAAACTTCAGCAAACAAAACGGCATTTTCGGACTTCCGAAAGACGAAAAAAACGCTGCTTTACTGATCATTCCGGTGCCCTGGGACGTAACGACTTCGTATCGCGAAGGCACTGCTTATGCGCCCGAAGCCATACTGGAAGCCTCGTATCAGATAGATTTGTACGACACCCAGCTGCCCGATGAATGGCGAAAAGGCATTTTTTATGCACCAAACGAAGACTGGATCATGGATTTGAATTCGTTTGAGCGCCGGAAGTCGAAAACCATCATTGATCATGTTGAAAACAGCGATGAGCCGCTGCCCGAACGCCTGAAACGCGCTCAGGAAGAAGTCAACGCTGCCAGCGTTCAAATGAATTCGTATGTCGCAGCCAAAGTGAATAAATGCCTGGCTTTTGGTAAAATCCCGGCGGTGCTTGGCGGCGAACATAGTGTGAGTTTCAGCGCTATTTCGGAAATTGCCAAAAAGTATCCGGGTGTCGGCATCCTACAGTTCGATGCACATGCCGATCTGCGCAGGCATTATCTCGATTTTGAATTTTCGCACGCTTCGGTGATGCGCAACGTGATGGAAAATGTTCCTGAAGTCGGCAAACTTGTTCAGGTGGCTGTGCGTGATTTGTGTACCGATGAAGCCAATTTCGCAGCCAATTCCGATAAAATCACCACGTTTTACAATACCGCCATGACCGAACGCATGTTTGAAGGCGAGACCTGGAAAACCATTGCCGAGGAAATCGTGGCTGCACTGCCTCAACAGGTCTATATTACTTTTGACATTGATGCTTTTAAGCCTTCACTGTGTCCACATACCGGAACTCCTGTTCCTGAAGGACTTACATTTGAACAAGCCGTGTATGTTTTCAAAAAACTGGTGAAAAGCGGCCGGCAGATTGTGGGCTTCGATCTGGTTGAAGTGGCACCGGATCAGCAGAATCAGTGGGATGAAACCGTGGGTAGTCGCCTGCTCTATCAGCTTTGTATTCATGCACTTGCTTCGCAAAAATAATCGTTACAGACGTTACACGTTACAGACGTTACACGTTACAAGCGTTACGCGTTACTCGTTACAAGCGTTACGCGTTACACGTTACAAGCGTTACGCGTTACACGTGACATACGTTACACGTTACAAACTTTACGAATTTCAGCACTTATCTCTCTTCCCACATCTTCACATTTCCACATTACCACATCAGCAAATTAGCACATCAGCACATTGACAGCATGAAATTTTCCGAACCAGATCTGACCAACATTGATATTGACAACCTGACAGAATTTTTATCGGGTTTTATTACTGAAAAGCGTCTTGAACGAATTAAGGAAGTAGCTTCGAAACGGACGCGTCATTTTGCGGTAGCGCTCGAAAATTTATTTCAGGGACACAACGCCAGCGCGGTACTTCGGACCTGCGATTGTTTTGGTATTCAGAACGTATTTGCCATTGAAAATGTGAACAAATTTCAACCTAATGAAGAGATTGCGTTAGGTGCCGAAAAATGGCTGAATATCAATCACTTCAATGATGATAATTCGGTCAAAAATTGTTATGCCGAGCTGCGCCGCCAGGGCTACCTGATTGCGGCAACCACACCACATGGAAATCCGGTCCCGGTAGATGAAATGGACGTGCGTAAACCCATTGCGCTTGTGTTCGGAACCGAGAAGGAAGGTTTGTCGGACGAAGCGCTTCGGGGTGCAGATTTTACAGTGGCCTTGCCCATGTACGGGTTTACCGAGAGTTTTAATATTTCGGTATCGGCAGCGTTATTTATGCAAAAAGTGATTGACAAGTCGATTGCGCAAAATGTCGATCGTTTTATCGATGAAAATGAACAGAAAACACTCATTGCCAGCTGGATACTGAAAACCGTCAGCGACCCGGAGGGGCTGATGAAGAAGTATTTGGAGATGCAAAAGGCATGAGGCATAAGGCTTGCGGCATGAGGCTTGAGGCGCAACGCACAATGCACAACGCTTAACGCACAACGTCTGTCGCCTGGCCTGATGCCTGATGTCTGTCGCCTGATGCCTGTCGCACAACGCTTTGCGAGTGAAAAGTTTCTAAAGATCCTAAAGTTAAAAGGTTACGTTTTGAATAAATTGAAATTCCCGTTAACCGATAACCGTTTCGAACCTGTCTGCCAGTTTAACTGCAACAGGCAGTCCAGGCAGGCACTGAACACTGAACCTGTCTGCCAGTTTAACTGCAACAGGCAGTCCAGGCAGGCAAGGAATTGCGAAGGAAGAAGTAATGTATGAATTCCCATTAACCGTTAACCAATAACAGTTAACCAATAACCAGCTCACCGCTCACTGCTCATACCGACGCTTCGGTCGGCACTTGCAGCCGATCACCGCTTAGAATAGACGTGCTGATTGCCCCGACGCTCCGGTCGGGATATACTACTAACAGCTAAAAGCTGATTTTTAAATATTTATTTGGTATTCTAAGGAATAATATCTACTTTTGCAGCCATTTTCAAAAAACACCTATTGTCTGAGACCCAGACGAGGAAAGGAGAAAAATTAATGAGTGAAGAACTTAACAAAACAGAAAACACTAACCTAGAGGAGCAGCAGTCGGCTCTGGAAACCAAGACTGAAAACAAAGTAAAAGTTGAAGCTCAAACCGAAGAGTTCAACTGGGATGCGATCGGAAAGAAAGATCAGATTTATTCGGCGAAAGAACGCGAAAAACTGGAAGGACTTTACGTCAAAACCATGAGTCAGATTGTTGAAAAAGAAGTGATTGACGGTACTGTTATCGCCATCACCGACCGTGAGGTTTTTGTCAACATCGGCTACAAATCGGACGGTGTGATTGCCGCCAACGAACTTCGTTACAATCCCGATCTGAAAATCAACGATGTAATTGAAGTGTACGTTGAAAGTCAGGAAGACGGCACAGGCCAGCTCATCCTGTCACACAAAAAAGCCCGCCTGCTGAAGGCTTGGGATCGCATCAACGCCCTGTATGAAAGTGGCGAAATCATCAAAGGTGAAGTTAAATGCCGCACCAAAGGTGGTCTCATTGTCGATGTATTTGGCATCGAAGCTTTCCTCCCCGGCTCACAGATTGATGTGAAACCGATCCGCGATTACGACATCTTTGTCGGCAAAATCATGGATTTCAAAATCGTGAAAGTCAACAATGAATTCAAAAACGTTGTTGTTTCGCACAAAGCGCTTATCGAAGACGAACTCGAAGCTCAGAAGGCTGAAATTATTGCCAAACTCGAAAAAGGTCAGGTACTCGAAGGCACCGTCAAAAACATCACTTCCTACGGTGTATTCATCGACCTGGGTGGTGTTGATGGTCTTATTCACATTACCGATCTCAGCTGGGGCCGTATCAATCGTCCTGAAGAAATCGTTGAGCTTGATCAGAAACTCAATGTGGTTATTCTCGATTTCGACGAAAGCAAAAAACGTATTGCATTGGGTCTGAAACAGTTGACAGCTCACCCATGGGATTCACTCGACACCGAACTCAAAGTTGGTGACAAAGTGAAAGGCCGCGTGGTTGTTCTGGCCGACTATGGTGCATTTGTAGAAATTGCTACCGGTGTTGAAGGTCTGATCCACGTGTCTGAAATGTCATGGTCACAGCACCTGCGTTCGGCTCAGGATTTCCTGAAAGTCGGCGACGAAGTTGAAGCCATCATTCTCAGCCTCGATCGCGACGAACGCAAAATGTCGCTTGGTATCAAACAACTGATTCCCGATCCATGGGTAAATATTAAAGATCGTTACCCGATCAATTCACGTCACAAAGCTACTGTTCGCAATTTCACCAACTTTGGTGTATTTGTGGAACTGGAAGAAGGTGTTGACGGACTTATTCACATCAGCGACCTGTCATGGTCAAAGAAAATCAAGCATCCGGCCGAATTCACGAAAATCGGTGAAGAAATCGATGTTGTGGTTCTCGATGTTGATGTTGAAAACCGCCGTCTGAGCCTCGGACACAAACAACTCGAAGAAAATCCTTGGGATGTGTTCGAAACCATCTTTGCCATCGACAGCATTCATAAAGGTACCATTATCGAGAAAAACGACAAAGGTGCTGTGATTTCGCTGCCTTACGGTGTTGAAGGTTATGCTCCGAACCGTCATCTGCAGAAAGAAGACGGAAGCAAGGCCGAAATGGACGAAGCGCTCGATTTCAAAGTGATTGAATTCTCGAAAGAATCACGCAAAATCGTTGTTTCGCACAGCAAAATCTTCCAGGAAGTGAAAGAAGACAAAAAACGTGAACCTTCTGAAAAGAGACAGGACGATTTTTCAAAAGCAAAGTCAAATGCTGAGAAAGAAACCCTGGGCGATCTCGATATCTTTGCCAACCTGAAAGACAAGAAAGCCAAAGGCAAAAAAGAAGACGAAGAATAGTTTTTCATTCTATTCAATATAAAAGGCCCGCAGCAATGCGGGCTTTTTTTTTCGCCTGCCACAACAATGAATCATGAACAAGGAACAAGGAAGGAAGAAGTTTGAAGGATTTGAGCATTACTTCTCTGCGGTGACAATAACAGTGGAACTTTCAGAGAAAGCCAGATTAAAAACAGATTCTGACCTTCATACTTACTTCTTCCTTCAACCGTTCCTTGTTCCTTGTTCATGATTCATTCGTCTGTTAACAGTGTATGTCTGAAAAAAATATTGATTCAAATTGATAAAATGTAAAATCATTGCTATATTTGCAAAAAACAAAAATAACTATGAAGAGAATTTTTACCCTGTTTGCAGGTTTATTTCTTGCAGCTGCAGCGTATGCACAGCCTTGTGTTCCTGATGCACAGTATACTTCGCCGGGAATTTACCCGGATACAATCACCAATCTGCCACCTGTAGCAGTCGGAGTTGCCTATTCGGGTGTTATTTCAGCTGTTGTTCCGGCCGATACTTCGTATATGGGATTTACGGCTACCATTGATTCTATCAATGTAACAGAAATTGTTGGTCTTCCTACCGGTTTCACATGGTCGGGAAATCCATCCGGGGGGCTTGTTCCGGTTTCTATTCCGGGCGGCACCAGCGGCTGTATTGCTATTATGGGCACTGCTAATGCCGGTCAGGTAG
>CAYSCE010000234.1:0-5337 GCA_964429475.1 uncultured Bacteroidaceae bacterium
CCATACCATACACCAGCAAGTCGGCACCTGAATCGGCCAGGACCGAGGGTTTGAGCGAATCGCTCCAATAATCATAATGTGTGAGTCGTCGCATCGAAGCTTCGATTCCACCTAAGATTACAGGTGAATCCGGGTAAATCTGCTTTACAATTTTACTGTACACTGTTGCAGCATAATCGGGCCGGAATCCGCTCCGGTCGCCGGGTGTATAGGCATCGTCCGAGCGAAGTCGTTTGCGGGCAGTGTAATGATTGACCATCGAATCCATATTGCCGCCGCTGATTCCGAAAAACAAGCGTGGCTGACCAAATTTTTTAAAGTCGCGCAAATCGTCTCTCCAATTGGGCTGCGCAATAACAGCCACTTTGTATCCTTCGGCTTCAAGCACCCGTGCAATCACGGCAATACCAAACGATGGATGATCGATGTAGGCATCGCCTGTAATTAAAACCACATCGGGCTGCTTCCAGCCGAGCGCTTTCATCTCGTCAAGTGAGGCCGGAAGCCAGATTCCTGTATTAACTCTTTTATTCTCCATGAATCATTTCTCCTGAACCCAGGCCGGTACGCTGCACCTGAACAGGATTTCCTGCATAATAAATATTGCCGGTACGTCTGATGTCGCCGAGCAGCGAAACGACGGCGTGCACGCGAACTTCGTTGTTGCTTTGTGTTACAGCGAACACATCGGTTGATTCAAATTCCGAACAATCAATACGGCCGCCACCACTGTGATATACGTAGCAAAAAGCGGCACTTCCTGTGCAGGTAAAATTTCCGCTTCCGGCATTTATTTTAAAATATGCCCGGTCCACATGGCCGTTGAATGTTGTTTTTCCGCTGCCTGTCCAGTATTCCATCAACAATGTATCACCGGTATGTGGTTTCAGAAAAAGATTGTCGTAATAATTTGCTGCTTCAAAGTAATGCAATGTTGTATAATGAATGGTAACAACCGGAACCTGATCGAGCCGGCGCACCCAGTTACAGGAGTTGTTGTCGGCAATTTGAAGTGTATTGTTGTCGAAAGAACATTGAATTCCTTCAATCACATTTTCGCCACCCGAAACCTCAATAAAATTAAGGCTATCCTGAATAAAATGTACATGAAACCGGCCTTCAGCCTTAATATTATCGATGTTACCGGGCATATCAATGCTGGTAACTGATGGTTCACCCATGCCTGAGAAACAGCCGGCTTTGTCGTTTGAGCAGGACACGAGTGCAAGTGTCGCAATAAATATGTACAAAAGTTTATTCACCGACATCAAAATTACAACAAAATAGCACAATACTAAAAAATACGGATACGGAGTTTACAGCAAAAAAAAAGCGTCTCAGAACGAGACGCTTTTAAACATTGTAAGAATCTCTTAGAGAGAAACTTTTTTGGTAACGAATTTTCCGTTTGATTCGAACTGAACAGTGTAGATACCTGCACTGAAACCATTCATATCAATAACAGTGTTTTCGGTAATCTGCTGAGAAACTACATTTTGACCAACAGCGTTTAATACATTGAGTGTACCATTAACGTTGGTGTTAACGTTCAGTTTGCGGTCAGCTGCAAAGATACCGACATTCATTTCGTTTTCAGCTACGCCAACAGTCATCTGGCCGGCAAGAATTTCCTGGTCAGCAACAGTGTTGTAAGCATAATCTTTCAGAATAAGAGTTCCGGTGTGAGCTGTTGCATCAATGGTGCAATTAACGCGAATCCAGCCAAAATGGTAAGCACCGGAAATGTCAAACTGTACACCCATGTAATGATCAACGCCATCAGCGAAGTTACCATAAATGGCGCTGCTGAAGCTGGTAGCAAACCATACGCGGCTGAGTGAGTTAACACCACCCGGGCAAGCCCAGTTACCTGCAGAATTGATCGGAGCATTCAGAGCAAGAGCATCACCGTACCAGTTCCAGGCAGCCCAGCCAGATGCGGCAACAATTTGCATATTTCCGGAAACAGCAGGCATCAATGCGAACTGTCCGTTGAAACCTGATGAGGTAAACTGATGGCAATTGAGACCATAATCAACAACTGCATCAGCATTCAGGTCGAGGCTGAATGTGGTGTCTGTTCCGAATGTGAATGTTTCGTCCGGGCAGTCGGTGTAAACGATCTGGGCATTTGCAGTGCCAACAGATGCGATACCGGCAAGAGCCATGGCTGAGTAAGCAGCCAGTTTGTGTGAAAGGTTAGAATTCTTTTTCATAGGCCTATTTTTGATTTAGAATGAACAAAGATATTATTTAACTGTGCTTCTTCAACAATTTTTGCTGCAATTTAAAAGCTAAATGTTTCTTAAAAATCATAAATCGCTGAATTTCAACTATGAAATTCTTTAATTCACAGGATTGTGTTGATAAAAACCAAAGCGTTGTCTACCAATCCAATAGAATTAGTTAGGAGCGATTCCGGTAAAGATCAGGCTCCACTGCATCAATCATTTTCTCAACATCAAGACGATCGCTTAAAAATTCATTGATTTCATGTGCAATTAAAATCGGATTTTCAATCACGTCTTTATAATTGACATGTCGTAACCGGACTCCAGGCTGCGCTTTAGCCCAGGCATCCACTTTCTGCAGCTCTTTGGTAAATGCGTTGGCAATGGCAGTAGGATAAACATCCGGATCTTTACCAAGCATAATCTGCTGTGAGCGGAGAATTTCATCCAGATCGCGATCCATAAATATAACGTCGTACTCAAATTCAGCGGGAAGAAACTGCAGTAACTGAGATATGATTTTCACCACTTTTCCTTCAGCCTCGTTCAACCAGGTGTTGTCTTTGGCCAGGTTTTTCACTTTTTCATATTCGTAATAACCCTTGGGATTATTTGAGTCTGGCTCGCGTATAAAATCCGACAGCACTTCAATGCCTCCGGCAGTGAGCATTTGCATCATCATCGAGGTCCCTGAACGTGGTAATCCGGAAACGATTGTTATTTTTTTATTGAGTATGTCTTCCATAATTTTGCGGTGTTTTTCAGCATTTTTGGGCTGTTGTAAGTGGTCTTCGTAAATTGAAATGAGCCAGCGCCGGGCGTTAATTAGCCGGGGCATCATTTCAAGTGAAAGCTCAAAAGCACGTGCTGAGTCCTCGTACATTTGCAGGTTCATCAAAGCACGACCCAGAACAAAATGAGCACGTGGAAAATGGTAAAGCAATCCTATTGCATTCAGTGCATTTTCAGCTGCATCTTCATTCTGACCCAGTTGCAACTGATTGAGGGCTAATCCGAAATAGGCGTTTGCATTGTTGGGATCCAATTTCAAAATGAGTTCAAAAGCTGCGAGCGAGTCATGATGATTATTGCTCTCAAAATAAATAGTACCCAGCTTTGAAAGCAAATTGATATTAAAAGGATTTCTTTCCTGAAGGATTTTTAATTTTTCCAGAGCCAGCAGTGTTTTACCTTCAACAAGCAGCAGCTTGGCCTCCATCAGATCGATATTGAGAAATCGCTTGTTTTCATCCTTTTCGTCAAGGTTTTTGAGTTTATCCATGACAGCCCTGGCTTTTTCAAATTCCTTTGTAGCTGCATAAATACCTGCAAGTTCCAGGTTGATTCGGATGTCTTCAGGCGCTTCAGGGCTGATTTCTTCAAGCAGAGAAAGAGATTGTTGAATTTGTTTCCGCGCTTTTAAAATAACAGCAAGATTATACTTGTTTTCAATTTCCGCGTGCTTCATGGCTTCCAGCTTGTTTTCACCCGGATTTTCCACATATCCAAGTTCAATCAGCTGTTTTAATGCTTCAATTGACTCATAGGTGTCTTCTTTAACATGTTCCGGATGATCGGCAAAATCACCTTCAACTTTATCCCAGCTATCAATGAATTTTATTTCAGGTGTTTTTTCAAAGACACTGGCAAGGACCTTTCCATCCATATCTTTTCCAACGGGAAGACCAATTGACGTAAGCAGAGTTGGAATAACATCCAGCAGCGTAGCTCCGTAAACGCGCTCATCTTTTTTAATTCCGGGGCCTTTCATAACGAACATACCATATGGATTGTGTTCCATAGCAGGAGCTGCATTCAGCTTAGGCATATTTTTAATGCGGGTATAATCGGAATTAAATCCATGGTCTGATAGCACTATGACTGTTGTGTCTTCGTCAGCCAGTTCCAACAGCCTTTCAAGCATCATATCATGAAACTGGTAGCCACCACTCACAATGTGTTTATACATATGGAACATTTCGTCGGGCATTCCATGTAATTGCGGTGGATGATATTTCATAAATCCATGGCAGAAGTGATCAATTCCATCAAAATAAACTGCCATAAAATCCCATTCTGTATTCTCCATCAGATATGTAGCAGTCGATTGAATGGTGGCAGTATCACAGATGATTTTCCGTAAAGCAGTGATTACACTGACAGCGGTTTTATCCTCTTTCAGATCAAGCTTTGCTGCATCCGGGATAAAAGGTAAAATATGCTGTTCGGTTATTTCGCTCGGATGAACGCGCAAAGGTGCAAGTTCTTTTACGATTTCCCTGGGATGCACAGCGCCTTTTGGAACTTTCCAGTCGGTGCCGGGTTTATTATTGGCCCGCTGATAAAAGTTTGATATCATTACGCCGTTGATAGGCTCGGTTGGATGACTTGGCCACCAGCCAACTACATTGCATTTATATCCTTCATGATGCAGAATATTCCAGATTGCCCTTGTTTTACGCGAGGTGCTGTTTACATTTCTGATAAAACTATTGGCTGTATCGGGTTCAACAAACCCAAGGATTCCATGTTTATCGCCCCATTTGCCGGTTGCGATAGATGTCCACAAAATAGGTGAAAGTGGGGGATTCAAAGTTGCGATGTTTCCCATCACCCCATTTTCAACCAGCTTTTGAAGGGCCGGCATTTTCCCGGCATCCATCAACGGTGTTATAACTTTCCAGTCTGCGGCATCCCAGCCGATTACGAGTACTCTTTTTTTTGCCATCGAACTATTGTTATTTATTTGGCTCAGTGTGATCGCCAGGATTTGCAGTAGCAAAATTCATATCAGAGGGATTATCAATGCCCTGTTCTTTGCGGATTCTTTTCCATTCCATTACGGTATCATATCCGTATGCAAGAATCCACATCGACCCTTCAGGGGTAATTTTTATTTCTACTTGTTCACCCTTTTCATTGATTGTATAAAACTTCTTTTTCAGCTCTTTCATCGGGTTTGATTGAATTTGATTCCAAATGACCGGCAAAAATAATCATTAATATGTATTTGTTTCCTAATTTACCTCACTTTAAAGTACTAATAGATGTGAAATCCATATTAATTTCCAGTGAGGCTGATTTTGTTCATGATTCATGTCGTTTA
>CAYSCE010000235.1:0-5322 GCA_964429475.1 uncultured Bacteroidaceae bacterium
ATCGCGGGCGATACTGTGATTTTGCTGACTATACTGGCCGATATTACCGCACCAATTCCCAGTGCCGTAACCGGGATTAATGATCATTCATTTACTGCCAGCTGGACAGCTGGAGTCAATGCCACACAATATGCCCTGTTTGTTTCAGATGATAATTTTGTTTCAATGTTGCCAGGATACGATAGTGTCATTGTTTCTTCGCTTACTTATGATGTAACCGGACTGACTGCAGGCCAGACGTATTATTTCAGACTGCGTTCGTTGAATAGTTATGGATACTCTGATTATTCTTCGGTTGGACAGGCTCAAACAACAAGCGACATTGCAGAAATGCCTGTTTGCTCCGTTGAATTGTACCCAAATCCGGCAACGAACAACGTTTTTGTACATCCGCTCGGGATGTCCTTTCCACAGCAAGTGCAGATTTTTAGTGCCAGCGGCAGTCAGGTTCTTTCGTTTGAATTAAATGGCTCAGAAACGATTGATATTTCGGCATTGCAGCCGGGTGTGTATTATCTGAAGGTAGCGGAATTTGTTCAGCAAATAATAAAACAATAAACCGATTTTCATGAAAGACTGTCCAACGGCGCAAATGGTCAGAAAAAATCTTCGAAAAGTGCAAAGGTGTATCCGCCTGAATAAAATTCAGGAAGCATGGAACAGCCTCGACGCAATTGATGCAACAATGCTTAAACAATGCGGAGAACCTGAGAAACAATTAATTGCCGAAGCACGTCAGATACTGCTGCACATTATGGTCAGGGAACTTAAAGAAAAATAAAACAACTATGAAAACAATAATTTTTGCATTCACATTGATCGTTCCTTTGCTTACAATGGCGCAATGGAACTGGCTAAACCCCCGGTTGCAGGGAGATCCGATCAACGACATCGTTTTCGTTTCGGCCAATGATGGTTTTGCTGTCACAGGCGGCGGAGCACTGATGAAAACTACCGATGCAGGAGCAACCTGGATCCTGCAAGGGGCCATTGCCCAGGGCTATCTCACCGATCTGCATTTCACCGACGCTACACATGGCTTTGCATGCGGCTACATGGGCACATTTGTGCGCACTACCGATGGAGGTGCAACCTGGAATGTGATCAACACTACCTTCAACAGCGATGATTTTTCAGGCATCTGGTTTCTGAACAATACCACCGGATTTATGATTGCCGACTACGGTGTAATGATAAAAACAACAAATGGTGGCGACACCTGGACCGCTGTGAGCACTGGCTCGACAGAAACTTTTACCGACATCTATTTTCCTTCAGCAACCACTGGATATGTTTCTACCGAAGATGGTTATTTTATGAAAACCACTGATGGTGGTGCCACCTGGACAGAGCTTGATACCTATCAGGCCGAAACATTCAAATGTGTTTGGTTTACGGATGAAAATACAGGATGGATGGCCGGAAACTGGGGTGCCATTTATAAAACTACCAACGGCGGCACCAGCTGGACCAGTCAATCAGTCGGCACCCATGATTATTTTAACGCCATATGTTTTGTGGATGCATCGACCGGTTATCTGTGTGCTGACGGAACCATATTCAAAACCACCAATGGTGGTACAAGCTGGATTCAGTGCTATAATCCCAACAACGATTATCTGTATTCCCTATATGCTGATGCAACAGGTCGTGTGTTTGCCGGAAACGAACGGGGTCGGCTGTATCGCTCTGTCGATGCGGGAAACACGTGGAATGATCTGACTTCCGACCGGATGACTCCGGCGGTAAGATTGAATGTTGTTGCGTTTTTCAACGATCAGACCGGTGTTGTAGCAGGGTCGAATGGTGTTTTATTCAGAACCGAAAACGAAGGTCTTGACTGGGACAGCATTCCATCGGGAACAAATCAGGAAATTTATGATGTTGAGTTGGAAAGCAGCACCGAAGCTTTGGCTTGTGCGGGTGGCGGAAAAATTCTGCATACATCCGATGCCGGCGAAACCTGGACATCCGTCGTTTCCGGCACAACCAATATTCTGTACAGCATAAAAAAAATAGACGCTTCATTCGCGGTTGCCTGTGGATGGGCTGGCACTGTTCTGACAAGCGCCGACGGAGGATCAACGTGGAATAGTATCAGCACAGGCTTTACAACAGGGTTGTATGATATTGATTTTTATAACAGCAGCACAGGACTTTGTGTTGGCCAAAACGGAAAAATTTACCGGAGTACCGATGGCGGACAAACCTGGGTTGCAGTAACATCGGGTACCAGTCAATACCTGCATGCAGTGAGCTTTGTCGACAGCTTGCATGTAGTCGCCGGCACCAATACGCAGGGATTGCTGTATTCGTCCGATGGAGGTCTTACCTGGTCAGATCCTGTCACCAACGTGGATATGGGCATAACACAATTGTATTGTCCTTCGGCTGATACGGTGTTTGCGTGTGGAATGGATGGATTGATAGCCTATTCCACCGACATGGGCCTTAACTGGACGGGCATGGATCGTATGACTTACTGGCAGTTGAATGATATTTCGAAAACGACTTCCGGAAAAATGTTTGTCGTTGGTTACAACAGTACAATTCTCTTTCGTGGTCAGCTGCAAAGCGTCGGATTTGAAAACCTTGCAGAAAAGGCAGAATTTACTTTGCATGTTTTTCCGAATCCGGCTGCTGATTATATTCAAATCGATAATTGTGGTCAGGAATGGTACATCATTTTTGATGAGCATGGACGAATGATTCAGTCGGGGATTGTATTTGAAAAAGCCATCGACATTCGTTCGCTGATGCCGGGAAATTATTTTATTCAATGTTCGTCATCTGAGTCCGTACAAACAGGGCGTTTTATTAAGATGTAATCTGGTTCATTCAATTTCAGACCGGAGTCTTTTGTCTAGGCAGAAGATTCCGGTTTTTATTTTCCGGCCTGTTAAATTTGCGCGTTGGTTTTACATTTATTTTATATTTGCAGATAGATGCTTATTCTGCAATGAAAGAACCGAGATTAATTCTATTCGTTTTATCAGGGCTGTATTTTTTGTTGCCGTTGGTTTCGGCTGCTCAGAAATCAATGTCGTCGGATTCCCTGTTGTCGATGGCTGCAGCTGAGCGCAGAAACGGTGCCTATGACAAAGCGCTGCAGCTCGATTTATCTGCTCTTTCAAAAGCAAAACAGATAAACAACCGCCCGGCTGTTGCTGCTGCCAACAATGGTATAGCAACGGATTATATGCGCATTGGTGATTTGAAAAAATCGCGGACCTATTATGAGCAGGCTTTGAAAATATATGGGCAATTGCGCGATAGTATCAATATTGGCGACCAACACTATAAAATCGGCGTGCTTGATGTGGATGAAGGCCGGCTGGATGAAGCGCGCATCAGGTTTAACACCGCTGTAAAAATATTTGAACGAAGGAATAATTACCCCGGATTGGCCGATGTATACAACGGTTATGCGGCCATGTTTTACAATTTGCAGAATCTGGATTCTGTTGCGTGGTATGCCGAAAAATCGCTCCATTACTATCGCCTGGCCGGAAATACCGATGCCGAATCGTTTATGTACATCAACCTGGGTTCTCTGTTCAATTCTCAGAAAAATCATCTCAAAGCCATTCAATATGTCAGGCGCGGCATTGAACTGGCCGACAGCAGCGGGCTCATGAACCAAATGCGCCAGGGGTATCGCAATCTGAGTGAAACGTATGCGATGTTAGGCGACTGGAAGCAGGCCTACGAAAACCAGTTATTGTATGTCCGGTACAACGATTCCATTTTCAACCAGCAGAAAAACGAAGCCATGGTGAAGTATGAAGCGCTTTATCAGACCTCGGAAAAAGAACGTAAGATTCAGGAACAGAAAACCGATTTACTGGAGAAGGAGGGGCGCATTGAGTCGATACGCAACACCCGCAATCTGCTGGTACTGCTGTTTGTTGTAGCTGTTGTAATAGCGTTGTTTTTTGTATACAGGTTCAATACGCGTAAAAAAATTAATCGTTTGCTGGACGAAAAAAACAAACAACTGGAAGAGATGAATGTTTTTAAAGACCGCATATTTGCTATTATTTCGCACGATCTGCGTTCACCAGTGACTTCTTTCAGCCGCATAACTTCAGCCCTCAACACGGCTATTGACAAGCTTCCGCCACAGGAAATCAAAAAATACCTCAACGATATTGAAGGCTCTGCCGCCGAATTACAGAACATGTTGCGTGGTTTGCTTCATTGGTCCCTCACGCAGCAAAGTGGCGCCAATGTTCACATCCGGCCTGAGCTCCTGTCGGAATGCATTCATGAAGCTGTCACCGATTGTCATGGCGCCATGAATGAAAAACAGATTCAACTGAAAACTGAAATCCCCGATAACATGGCTGTAATGACCGATAAAGGATTGTTGCATATTGTTCTGCGCAATGTATTGTCGAATGCTGTAAAATTCAGCGCTGCAGGCGATTTGGTGGCTGTCCTGGTTTCTGGTGTGGACCATCAGTGTTTTGTTGATATTTGTGATCATGGACCCGGTGTCTCGGATGAAGTTGCTGCGCGTTTATTCGGCAAATTGTCTCCTGATGCGCCTTCGCGCGGAGGCGGATTTGGATTGTTTATTTCTGCAGAATTGCTGAAAAAAATGAACAGCAGCATTTATCTTGCTTCAACATCGGCTGAAGGAAGTGTGTTTCGTATTGTTTTACCCATTGCCAATCCTGTGTAATATGAAAACAAGAATTGCCATTGCCGACGACCACACCATTGTTCGTGATGGAATAAGACTTATGTGTCTGACCGACGACACACTGGAACTTGTTTTCGAGTCTGCGTCGATTGAAGAGTTTATCAAACTCATGGAGAAAAATCCGTTCGATGTAGCCATCCTTGATATACAGTTTCCGGATGGGTCGGGACTTGATCTGGCTGAAAAAATTCTGCTGAAATTCCCCGATACGCGACTTCTTGTTTTTTCCGGTCAGATGGATGAAGAAACAATTTTAAAAGCTATCTCTTCAGGCGTTTCGGGCTATGTTTCAAAAGATGCATCTATGGCCGAATTGCGTAGTGCCATTGCTGCTGTTGCCTCTTTCGAACAGTTTTTTAGTATGAGCGTTGGACAAATTCTGTATAAAAGCTATGTAAAAAAGCAACAGCAGGGACTTCGGAAAGAAACATCTGATGCAGTTTTAAGCGATCGCGAAACCGAAGTACTGAAAGGCTTTGCCGAAGGACTTAGTTACAAGGAAATTGCCGGGAAACTTTTTATCAGCCCGCGAACTGTCGAAACGCATAAAGAAAACATCATGAAAAAACTCGATCTGCACACGCTTTCCGACATGATTCGCTATGCAATAAAAG
>CAYSCE010000236.1:0-5310 GCA_964429475.1 uncultured Bacteroidaceae bacterium
GACAGTTGACTGGTTAACCGTTTCGCCCGGATTTGGATTTGAAGAAGCAAGCAGTTCAAACGGATTAAGCATTTATCCGGATCCGGCAACGGACCAGATTACCATTGGCTTTGAAAACGAAACACCTGAATCAATCATTGTTTCGGATATGTATGGCCGCGAAGTGAAAAAATTAATTGCCAATGATGATTCTTCAATGAGTATCCATGTTTCAGACCTTTCTGCAGGCGTATATTTTATCAGTGCAGTCAGCAACGGCCGAATCTACGCTACAGCAAAATTCATCAAACAATAGCACTTTCAACAAACCCATAACTCAGGATCCGGGCGGTGAAAGCTGTCCGGATTTTTTTATTTCATTGAATAAAAAAAAGAATTGACTTTATATGATATTTGAAAAAAACCACGTTACTTTGAATAACTAATAACAAAATGAAAACAAATCTTTTCTTCAAGCAATTTACCGGTACATTGTTTTTCTATGCGGTAATCTTTGTCAGTGCCGGATATTTTCTGTACTGGCCGGGACTGGTGTATGCAGTCATCGGTGTTGTCATGATGTTGTTGAATTATTCTGTTTTCCGGATCGATGCAACGCTGGAAGAAGAACGTTCAAAACCCGGAGAAGGCGCCAAACAATGGGATAAAATGGTTTTGGGATTATCCTTGCTGGCCACGGTTGCCATGTATTGTGTTGCCGGATTCGATTCGGGCCGTTTTCACTGGTCTCCTGAATTTCACTGGATGTTGTTTGCATCGGGAATCATTCTTACAGTCACAGGTCAGTTACTTTTTCTCATCGCGCAGAAACAAAACAAATTCTTTTCAAGTACCGCGCGCATTCAAACCGACCGTGGTCATACCGTGTGCGAAACCGGCTTATACAGCTTTGTGCGGCATCCGGCTTATATGGGATCAACCATTCAGTCCATCGGTTTTCCGCTGCTGTTCGGATCGGTATGGAGTATTATCCCTGCAGGATGCATGGTTATTCTTCAGATTATCCGCACCGCGCTCGAAGATAAAATGCTGCGCAACGAACTGGAGGGATATCCATCCTACGCAGCAAAAACCAGATACAGACTGATTCCGTTTGTGTGGTGAGCATGAAATCAATAAATATATGAAGTCCTTTTTTAAATGGATTCCATTGATAATAAATCTGCTTCTGTTGCTGATTCATGCAACCGTGCTGATCTATTTCAATTTTAATAAGCTAATTGGCAACGAGGCGGAATATACGGTTCTTTCATTTTATTATTTCAATTTCTTTTGGTTGATCATTCTGTCGGTCATATGTATGATTGCAGCTTTTTTTGTGCGCTCTTCAATCATATTAAGATTTACGCTGCTGACAGGATTGTTGTATCTGATATTTGTTTTAACGACTATTGAAATGCTCAATCCGTATTGATGAAAAGTGTCCTGAAAAAGCTGGCCCGAAGCAACATTTGTGACTTAGCACCACATTGAAGAAAATTGGCTACTTTAGCATTGTCAGAAAATGAGGGTAGGGACAGTTACAGCAATTTAAAATGAAACAATCGTTAGTACTTTTAATAATAGTTGCTTGCTCCTTCACCGTTCAAAGTCAGGAATACACAGACGCAGGTGTAATTTTTGAACTGATAAGTGAGCATGCCAACATGTCTGAGTTTTTTGGGAAAAGAGACAGTTCCTTCAAAATTGAGCAATTTAAATTAAATGAAAAAAACGGCGAACCAGAGTTCACAGGAGGTTGCAAATTTTCGTTTTTGGGAAGTGAAATAATTCAGACATGTGTGTATTCAAAAAGCCCTCAATCTTGTAAAAACAATTATTGGAAATGGACTGTAAATGAAAATGGAGAAAAATTTGGGCATATTGAAGAATGCAATAAAAAGGGGAAAATAAAACACCCCAATCCTGACTTCAAAACAATTAGTGTTAATAAAATCGGGCTGGATTCAGTCATTGATCAAAAAACATGGGGCTTGCCACATAAGGGTGACACGACTTGCCTTTTCATTGATAAATGGATTTACAGACACGATACACTTATTGAGCATTGGCATGATTGGGGTGAATGCTCATGGAATGAATCTGCAAGTTATCATATTGAAAAATATTCTCACCCCTCTCCTAACACGATCATTACAGAGGAATTTATTGTCACTTCAGACAAAATGGAGAGTAATGGCAAAACAGAAACAGTGTATGAATATAACGGATCAGGTCGCTTAACCGCTGTTAAATTCTATTGGATAGATGATTTGAATAATAAAATTGACGGAGAAGAGTCCCGTTACTTTTATAAAAATGGTATGTGGTATAAAACAGAACGTTGGAATAATGGTGAGTTATTAGAAACAATAATAAAAACCACTATTGTCCAATAAAAAATCAGGGCAATCGTATTATAACTTTTCAGCTCAAGGATAAATCATTGTTTCTTTACAACATCCACGATATTTTCTTTGCAAAATTCAATATTTGCAAATTCTATTCAAACAGATAGCTTATGCCGGATAGGTTTTGAGAGTTTCCTTCGCCACGCCCAGAGCGGCTTCCACTCCCGACCTTCTGAGGTCACGTAGTGTTCTTGAAGAGTCTGGGCAAGAATTATTTCAATTATCATTTTTGCTTCGCGTTTTCAACGCGTGACTATTCAATTCAAAGGTGCTTCGCGTGCTTATATAACCCCCGGGACGCTGTCCCGGGCCATTATCTGTAGCGCCGGAATTTACTCCGCCTGAGGCGGAGGCGCATCCAATGGTGCTTCGCGTGAAACGCGACAAGTCGCAGCTTTTATTATGCCGTTGGCTCTATGGTGCCGCATGCCGCAAGCGTTGCGCCTACACGTCGCCTTTCAACACTTCGGCAGGCTCAGTGCGGCGCTTTTAACTTGATAACCTGATGACTTGCGCAGCGTTGTGCCCTGTTCGTTGCAAAATTTCGTTGCTTAAAGATTTAAAGCTTAAGGATCTGTGATTTTACGAATTTTTCAAGCATTAAGCATTAAGCCTTAAGCTGCAGGCGTTGTGCCCGGGGTTTATCCCGACGTCCGCCGCGGCGGAGCGGGACGTTGTGCGTTGTGCAATTACTTCTCCAGCTCCCCAATAATCCTCATCGCCTCTTCGCGGCTGTTGCCGCAGATAAGCGGATCGAACACAAAACCGAAACACACTTTCGGGCGGTCGGGCGAATCAATCAGCTTGCATAATAAATCATCGGTCAGTTGTATGCAACGTACTCCGGCGGGCTTGCCGTGCGGCATTCCGGGTATCGGCGAAGAGATGCTTGGCGCTATGCAGCAGGCGGCGCATCCGGGCCGGCATTTGTGCTTTGTTGTTTGGTTAGTCTCAGACATCAGTTGAAAGTTTGTAAAGTTCATCAAGTTTATAAAGTCAATTGCAAAAATTATTCAATGAATCTTTCTACTTTACAAACTTTATAAACTTTCTACTTCATAGACTGTCTCTCCGTTCAGGACCGTTCGCAGCACAATTGCATTGCGGGCTTCGCGGATGGGGCATTGCATGATGTCGCGGTCGAGAATGACAAAATCGGCAACCTTTCCAACTTCAATACTGCCTTTTTGTTTTTCTTCGAAATTGGCCATGGCAGCCCAGATGGTCATGCCACGCAAAGCTTCTTTCCGCGATAATGCATTTTCGGTCTGAAATCCTTTTTCCGGCCTGCAGTCTGCGTCCTGGCGTGCTACAGCTGCAAAAAAAGTAAACATGGGATTGATACATTCTACCGGAAAATCGGTGCCAAGCGGCATCCAGCCATTTTGTTGCAGCAGCTTTTTATAGGCGTATGCAAATGCGATGCGGTTTCCAAGGCGCTCTCCGGCCCAGTTCATATCGGATGTTGCATGCGTGGGTTGCACCGAAGGAATAATGCCGTAATTGCCGAACAGGTCAAAATCGCGTTCAGCAACAACCTGTGCATGCTCAATGCGCCAGCGCAAATCGAGGCGGCGTTCGTTGTATACCGCAAACACCGATAGCATCAGCTGATTGGCGGCATCGCCAATGGCATGAACGTTCAGCTGAAATCCATTTTCTTTACAGCGTTTTGCCCATAAGTGATAATAAGCTGTATCCTGTAGTAACAATCCGCGATTTTTGACGTCGTCGGAATATGGCTCCAGAAGCCATGCGCCGCGCGAACCCAATGCACCGTCGGCATAAATTTTAAATGATCGTATAGTCAAACGATCGGAGCAATATGGTTTTTGAAAAGCTTTAAAATTTTCTTCGGTGGGATCCAACATCGCATAAATTCTCATTTTCAGCTTACCGTTTTTTTGAAGCTTTTCAATCAGTCGTATCGTTTTCAATGATAATCCTGCATCATCAACGGTGGTCAGTCCTGCTGCAAAGCAGTTCTGCTGCGCTTTCAGCAATGCATCGGACGATTGTTTTGCAGTCGGTTCCGGAATTTTTGCCGATACAAGTTCCATCGCATTGTCAATCAGAATACCGCCCGGAGAGCCGTTTTCAAGCAGTATTTTTCCGCCATTGACCGTCGTTGTTTTTTCAATATTAGCCATGCGCATTGCGGCCGAGTTCACCAGCGCTGCGTGTCCGTCAATGCGGGTGAGGTAAACAGGCCGGTCGGGAAATAAGCTGTCGAGTGTTTTTTTATCGGGAAATTTTTTACCGGCCCATTCGTTCTGGTCCCATCCGCGTCCCAGAATCCAGCCTTCAGGATTTTTAGCTGCCCACTTCTGTACTCTCGAAATCATTTCTTTTTCCGATGTACAACCCACCAGATCGGCTTTGGTGAGGTTCAAACCATAGCCATAAAAATGACAGTGTGCATCGATGAAACCCGGATACACCGCCTTTCCGCCGGCATCGATGATCTGATCGCTTTTGTATTTCGAAAGAATTTCTTCGCTGGTTCCTACCGCTATTATTTTTCCGTCTTTCACTGCAAAGGCATCGGCTGTTGTGAAATTCATGTCAACCGTATACACCACGCCATTGTGGAGGATCAGATCGGCCGTTTGTTTTTTGTTGGAACAGGAAAAAAATACAGTGGTCATGGCAAAAATGAAAACTGGATATTTGAACATAGTGGTTTAAATGTGATAATCAAAGATACTGCGTTTTCTAAAAACACAATAGCAAAAACAAGACGTTTTTATTGCTTCATTTTGAACACGGATTTACACGGATTAAAATGATGAACACGGATTGTTGTGGCAGCAAAAGCCGTTTATAGCAACACAACCGAGGTGTGTTGATTCGTTACAGCAGAATGAATTTGCAAAACTGACCAGTAACGCATTCCACGCATGGTGTCATCCTGAACTCG
>CAYSCE010000237.1:0-5268 GCA_964429475.1 uncultured Bacteroidaceae bacterium
AGGTGGCCACAAAAATGCGGTCGAAACAACGGGTTACGTCTAAAACACTTCCACGGATTCCCTGATAATCATCGAAATTGGACAGCGGAGACTGGGCGTTCACTTTGCAAATGCCATTATCCATGGCAATCCAGAGGTTGCAGGTACGATCTTCATACAAAAACGAATGTGTTTCGTTCATCACAC
Source organism: uncultured Bacteroidaceae bacterium (assembly GCA_964429475.1). GTDB lineage: Bacteria > Bacteroidota > Bacteroidia > Bacteroidales > DTU049 > GWF2-43-63. The sequence continues at coordinate 187 of CAYSCE010000237.1, forward strand.
CAGCATCGCTTGAAAGGTGATACAGTATTCTGAAGTTTCCATCTGTCACAATAGTTCCGCTGCGTTGCGTTGCGAAACCGAAATGGCCATTTTTTAACTGGATGGCATGAAATACTTCGTTTTCTATCAGAAAATCATCAATTTCAGTTGGCATTCGCACAGCTGTAATGCCAGGTTTATACGGGTCGGCCAGATTAAAAGTCACTTTGTATAATCCGGCGTTGGCATCAACAATATATGCCAGATTGCTGTTAATTGGAATTACTTTCCTGATCAACATTCCGGGAGGGATTTCACCTTCTGCCGGAACGAATTTATTGCCACTGACCTGCGAGAAACCATGGGTGGGTTCATACACAAATAACCTGCCGCCAAAATCAAACAAGGAAGAACCACGTTCAACCGGAATTGAATACAATTGTTCGCCAACAAGCCTGAAAATGGTTTCCGATGTGCGGAAATAAACGCCATCCTTATTTTTAGAAATTGAAAAGACAAAACCGAATTCCCTTAATTTGCTGCTGACCAGATGAGTCAGTGACTTATACTGATAACCAGTCACGTCATTGGGCACCATATAGCCGATTTCGGACTGAGCGCCCACCCATATAACATCGTTTTCGTCGCAATAAAAACTGGAGGGGGTAGCACTGTTTGCAAGCAGAATCTTTGACCAGGTACGGCCATTATACATCAGAATGCCATCGCCGTTTCCGACAAATAATAAACCTTTGGAATTACTGGTAATGACCCAGTTTTGCGAATAACCATGATAGTCGCTCGGATGATAATTATTGAAATACGGCAAATCACCCGTCAGGCTCTGCGCCTGTGGAAAAAGCCGTATTAAAAAAATCAATATCGTTATTATCAGCGCCTTACGCATGAATTTACGGATTGCTAAATTTCAGCCAATGTACTAAATATTTTAACACCGGTGCAGGAATGGATTACGAAATTCCTCTGGATTTCTTTATTTCTTCCCATGCACTATTTACCTTTTTGAACTTTTCATCGGCGCTTTTTGCCACATCTTCGCCAAGATAAGCCACCCGGTCCGGATGATACTTCATAGCCATGCGCCGGTACGCTTTACGCACAGTATCATCGGAATCGTCGGGCGAAACTTCAAGAACCGTGTAAGCCCAGTTGCTGTCGGGTTTGTGAACCGAATAAATAGATTGAAAATCCTTATCGCTGATGCCAAGCCAATAGGCCATTTTGTGCAACAACTGCTCTTCGGTCGCATGAAACTCTTTGTCTACCATCGACAGCGTGAACAGCACGTTCAGCAATTCAAGCCTCGACGGATGATCCATGTTGTGACGAACCTGAATGCAAATTTCCTGAACCGGAATGTCTTTTTGCAATAACTCTTTCAAAACCTGCATCACTTCATTCGAAACAGCTGATCCGAATGTGTTGCTGAAAATCTGTTTAATGAACTCGAGTTCAACCTTCAGATTTTTCCGGTCGGCTTTCATCATGGCAGCCAACAATGCAAGCAGAGCCAGGCGGAAATCGCCCTGAGTGGTCATACCCGAAGGTTGCTGTCCTGGCCGGACGATTGTGGCGTTATCGAAAAAGGAGCCCATCAGAAATCCGAAAAGTGCACCCAGGGGACCTCCGAAAGCCCAGCCCAGCGCACCAAAAAGCCAGCGTCTGTATTTTGCCATAGTTGCCTGTATTGAAGCGACGCATCAAATGTAATCACAAAACAAAAACAAATAAAAATAGTCAGATATTTTTTTTTGGCTTTTCACCAATCCAATGGTGATAACTATACGCTGGTCTGACTCAAACATATTTTGATTATTACTATTTTTGAAGTTGAAAATTACCAGCATGAAACTCAATGTAGCTCTATTGGCCGGCGGATACTCGGGCGAATCGGTTATTTCGGTACAAAGTGCCGGCGTTATCGCACAAAAAATCGATCGTGAAAAATACAATGTCTTTTTAATTCAGGTCAGCCACGATAGTTGGTTCTGGCAAAGTGAATCCGGTCCGGTTGAAATCAATCGTCACGATTTTTCGCTGCCTCTCGAATCCGGAACCATCCGCTTCGATGTTGCATTTATCATGATTCATGGAACTCCGGGCGAAAACGGCTTGCTGCAGAGCTATTTCGAATTGCTTGGAATCCCGCACACAACCTGCCCCGCCATGGTTTCCAATGTAACATTCAATAAGTTTTACACGCTGCAGCTGGTAAAAGAGTTTGGCGTTCCAGTGTGCCGCTCGGTATATTTCAACAATGCTGCAAACGCAAAACCCGAAGAGGTTTGGACTAACCTGAACTTTCCTGTTTTTGTAAAACCCAACAGCGGCGGATCAAGCATTGGTATGAGTAAAGTGAAAACCGCCGAAGAAATTCCGGCTGCACTCGAAAAAGCATTTTGCGAGGATAAGGAAGTTCTGGTGGAAGAATATACGCAGGGGGATGAACTCACCTGCGGCGTTCTGCGCATCAACGGAGAAATCACTGCACTGCCTGTTACTCTGGTGAAAAGCAAAAAAGAGTTTTTCGATTTCGAAGCAAAATATACCAAGGGTATGTCCGAAGAAATTACACCGGCACCGGTGGCTCAGCAAAAAATTGATCAGGTGGTCTCTTTTTCAAAAATGCTGTACAACCGGCTGAACTGTAAAGGTGTTGTCCGCTTCGATTTCATTCATGATGGATCGAAACCCGTTTTTCTGGAGGTAAATACCATTCCGGGTATGTCGTCGGCCAGCATTGTTCCGCAACAAGCCCGCGCAGCCGGTATCAGTGAACCGGAATTGTATGACATCATTATACAAAATGCCTTTACCTGTTGAAAATACCATTCAACATACCCTACATCAGCGGCCAGGAGCTGTTTTATCTGAAAACGGCACTCCGGTCGGGTCATTACGCCAGCGAAGGATTGTTCACCGATCGATGCAAAGAATGGTTCAAAACCAGCTATAATGTTCCGTCTGTTTTGCTCACTCCATCGTGCAGCAGCGCATTGGAATTAGCGACACTGACGCTGAATATCGGACCCGGTGATGAAGTTATTTTACCTTCATTCACACATGTCAGCACAGCCAATGCTGTTGTACTGCGCGGAGCAACACCGGTTTTTGCCGATATTGATCCACAAATCATGACCATCAGTGTTGATGATGTAAAAAACAAAATCACTCCCGAAACAAAGGCTGTCATTGCTGTTCATTATGGCGGATATCCGGCCCGTGTATCAGAACTCCGCACGCTATGCGACGAAAAAGGCATTTTCCTGATTGAAGATGCGGCACATTCCATCGGAGCCAGAGAGAATAATCAATTTCAGGGAACCATTGGCCATTTGGGTTGCATCAGTTTTCATGAAACAAAAAATATTCATTGCGGCGAAGGCGGGGCGCTGCTTATCAATGACCCGGCTTTAACTGAAACAGCCGAAATCATTTTTGAAAAAGGCACCAACCGTGCGGCTTTTCTGCGTAGCGAAGTTTCGCAATACGAATGGCTGCGCCCCGGGTCTTCGTTTGCCATGAGCAATATTTCGGCTGCCATTTTACTGGCGCAGTTGCAGGAAACCAACGATGTGAATTACCAGCGTACTGAGTTGTGGAAATATTACTATCAGCGTTTTGAAGAGATTCAGGACAAGGAGGAATATTTCAGAATGCCTTTGCTGCCAGACAACATGGAGTATTTCAATGCGCATATTTTTTACCTGCAGGCCAATTCACCTGGTCTGGCAAAACAAATTGAAGATGCATTTTTGAGAAGCGGCATTCCGGTACAGTTTCATTTTCCGCCTTTGCACAAAAGCCCGTTTGGAAAAAAATATCATTCAAATTGTCCGGTAGCCGCTTACGAAAGTCGATGTCTGCTACGTTTTCCGATGTATATCGGACTGAATAAAAATCAAATCGACCGGATCGCAGACTTGCTGGGAAAAACTGTTGTCAAGCTGCAGAAATAAAAAAAAGAGGTCTGACGAATCAAACCTCTCCTGGCTGGATTTTATTAAACAAAATTGCAACAGTTAACGAAACAGGGTCAGTGTTCCGGTAATATCGTATTCTTTACCATCGCTTCCGCGGGCTTTAATCGTGTAAATATACATTCCGTCATCGCAGGGTTTACCTTTATATGTTCCATCCCACTCAACATTTTTTGCATTGGATGCAAACACCGGCTGTCCCCAGCGATTATAAATTTTTGTATCCCAATCCAGAATGTTCTGACTGGCTGTTTTAAAAATGTCGTTCTGCAGATCATTGTTGGGCGTAAACACATTCGGGACAACAATGAAAGAAGTATCATTCGACAACGGACTCCAGACCATCACATTCACACACGATGAATCGATACAACCAAGATGATTGCGGGTTTTCAGACAAACATCATAATTGCCGGCATCGTTGAAGGTATGACTCAATGCCGACATGCCTGTAAATTTCATATCCTGAACATACCAGGTGCATTCGCTGGCCGGCGCTGTAGTGCTGATCTGAACGCCCAGCGGTGCAAATCCCTGCATAGGCTCTATTGTTATGAGGGCCTGAGTAACGAATCCAACTGAAACGACGGCGGAATCGATGGATGAATTTCCATGTTCATCGGTTACAGTAAGGAATAATTTATAATTCCCCGCTGAAGCATAACTTACTTCACCGGGATTTCTGTTTTCGGATAATGCTGGTGAACCGCCCTCAAAATTCCATTTCCATGAAACTATGTCGCCTGTCGAATGGTCTGAAACCGAAATGGAACTGTTTACACATACTCCGCTTTCCGACAATGCAATTGAGGCAACGGGTTTTGAATGCTGAGCCAGCACCGAAAAAACCATCAGTAATGAAATCAAAAAAGTAACAACTCTCATGTTTCTGGGCTTGTGAGTTTCTTTGACTATTCAAATTTATAAAAGTTGAATATGTAAAATGTGAATTTATCAACATGCTCAAACTTGCATCAAATGCGGAATTCAGGATTTTTTTTAACAAATCAGACTAAATAACATTTGTTTTTGCAGATTTTTTACATTGTGATGATCTGAACCAACATTTAAAATAATGAATACAGAATCACCGACGCCAATC
>CAYSCE010000238.1:0-5256 GCA_964429475.1 uncultured Bacteroidaceae bacterium
CGTCGCGTTTCGGTACAACCAGATAGATGCAAACAATATTGCATTTGATCGGATTCAGCCTGTTGTTGTTGCAAAGAATAATCGTGTAAAAGCCGGCGATATGTTCGAAGCCGATGTTTATATTGTTGGCTACGACACACTTCAATCACATGCAATTAAAATCGGGAACGCAATAAATATGGATATACTGGATGTCACCGGTCAGGTGCAGAATGTCACGGAATCTGATGGTTCCGGCAAAATCCGCATCAAAGCCAGTGGCAGCGGCCAAAAGAAACTATACGGAGTTCTTGAAGTGATATCACGCAACAATATAACCCACAAATATCCATTCGAACACACCTACTTTGTTGAGCCATAAATCAGCTGGATTGAGCTACCATCGCGGCAGGTGAAAATATGTAAGAAAAAATTTCAATTCGAAATTGATTGAAATATTTTCAGTATTGTGCATTATACTGATAAAATATTTCAATATGAAAGCGCTTTGTATTTCGGTTATAGCAGTGCTTATTTCAATTTCTTCATTTGCGCAGGTCGGGCTATCAACGCCGGTTTTATGGGGTACGGATGCGAAGACGATGAAACTCAATGCCACAGGTGAAGCCCAACTTTATTTTCCATTTTACCTTATGCCCGACACGTCCAAAAGGATGTTTGTAATGATACAGCCCGCCATCAAATGGAGTGCATACTATTTCAAACATCCGCTGATTGCAGTTTGCAAGGAAGGAAAAACTTCGTTCGTGATGGATGGAGATCCAACCCACATATATACCAACAAATGGCTGAATAATTCAAACTCAATGAAACTGACTCATCTGTATATGCCCGTAAACCTGCTTATTGGTTTTAAAAATTCGCCATCGCTATTTGTTGCTCCGGGCCTGTTTGCCGAGTATATGACCGGCGGAAAATTCAAACGGGTTTATAATGATGGGACAAATCACACAATCAAAAATCACTACCGTGACGAGCCCGGATTTTATGGATTCAACCGCTTCAACGGAGGATTTTGTGCATTTGTCGCTTACAAATATATAATGGTGTATGGTGTTCATTCGCTGCGGCACATGTTCAAAAACGGCCAGGGGCCTGACGTGCATAAAACTGTCGTTGGGTTATTGATTAATATCGACTGGAAAAACCAAATGCTCAAACCTTTCTGATTTCATTTGAAATGACAGGTAACTAACATTCAAAATGAAACGGAAGTATTGACCGGGGCCGCAGAAAAGCACGTCATACCCAAAGCTGTCAAACTGTTTTTCTCTGGTTTTAAAATTCAATCAAAGGGTAATTTCTAAAGCACTGTTACAGATTCATGGTCTGTGCAATTTTCGCAAACAAAACTTCGGCGTGCTTCACATTCGATTCGTGCGTCCAGCCAGCAATGTGCGGGCTCAGTACGACTTTTTCGCTTTGTGTAAGCCAGGTGAATTCAGCTGGTAACGATTGTTTAAAGAAGTTTTCAAAACTGAAATCTTCCCATTCAAGCACATCGAGGGCGGCACCCATTACCAAACCGGCTTCCAGTGCGGTTATCAATGCTGATGTTTTGCACACCATGCCCCGCGAAGTATTGATAAACCAAATGGGTTTGCGGAAAGAATCAAAGAATTTTTCGTCAGCGAGATAGGTTGTCTCTTCAGTCAATGGTATATGCAGACTTATAACATCGCATTCATCAAATAAAGTCTGCATGGTTTGTTCTTCCACAATAGCGCTTCCATAGCCGCTTTTATACTTATCATACGCCATCACGCGACAACCGAAACCATAGATTTTCTGCGCAAATGCGCTGCCCATATTTCCATAGCCGATAATACCGACTGTTTTTCCGGTAAGTTCAAAGCCGCGATTGGCCTCGCGTTTCCATATGCTGTTGCGGACTTCGTTATCGGCCCGCCTCAGGTTATTCATGAGCATGAGCAACATGCCGAGTGCCTGTTCGCCCACTGCATCGCGGTTACCTTCGGGGCTGCTGAGGCAGGCAATGCCTTTGCTTTCGGCATAAGCCACATCAATATTTTCCATTCCGGCGCCCGCGCGTGCAATAAAACGAAGATTGTGCGCGCAGTCCAGAACATCGCGGGTCAGCGTGAATTTACTCCGTACTACCAGACCGGTCACCTCAGGCAACATCGCTTTCAGCTCGTCCAGCGTGCCGGAAAACAGTTTGACCTCAAAGCCGGCTTCCTCCAGCTTTTGCGGCAGCAGCTGATGGGTGGTGTCGAGAAATAATATAAGTCCGCGGGAGTTCATAATGCAAAGATAAGAATTAGTTGTCAGTAGTCAATGGTCAGTAGCCAGTAGTCAGTGGTCAGTAGTCAGTGTTCAGTAGTCAGTGGCCAGTGGTCAGTGGGATTTTACTCACAACTGGCTACTATCAAATGACCTGAATATATAACGCAGCAAATAAACGCACTCAGGTTGTGGGGGCACAATGCTGAGAGCGGGCTCCATGCCGATCTCTCAGCGTCGACGAAGGAGACCTGAGTGCATCAGGCATGGACGGTGGGTGCACAACACTGAGAGGTCGCTCCGCGACGCAACCAGGTTGTGGAGGCAGACCTTCGCGATGCACTCACGGACACAACGCTGAGAGGTCGCTCCGCGACGCACTCAGGTTGTGGGGACGAATGTTTCAAAAATTTCAATTACTTTTGTAGGAATAATTACAAAGAGATATGGCAACAATCTGGCAAAAGCTGTTTGGCAACAAGGCTGACAAAGACATGAAAGAAGTAGCTCCGCATGTTGAAAAAGTGCATCTGGAGTATGAAAAAATCAAACAGCTCAGCAACGACGAACTACGCGCCAAGACTGCTGAATTCAGAACTTTACTGATCGACGCAGTCAAAGACGAAGAAGAACAGATTCAACAACTGAAAGACCGCATTGAATCGGAGTATGACATGCCTATTGATGATAAGCAAAAGATATACACCGAGATAGAAAAGCTGGAGAAACGCGTATACGAAATAACCCAGGAAAAACTGGCTGAAATTCAGCCTGCAGCCTTTGCTGTGGTGAAAGATACCGCCCGCCGTTTTAAAGAAAATGAACAAATTGAAGTCACGGCGACAGACTTCGATAAGGAACTTGCAGCCAAACGCAACTCCATTGTAATCAAAGGCGATAAAGCATACTGGAACCGTACCTGGAGCGCCGGAGGCAATGATATGACCTGGGACATGGTCCATTACAACGTACAGCTCATCGGTGGTTATGTGCTGCATTCGGGAAAAATTGCGGAAATGGCCACTGGTGAAGGAAAGACGTTGGTCGCAACCTTGCCAATGTACCTCAATGCCCTTCCTGGTAAAGGCGTTCACGTTGTGACCGTTAACGACTATCTCGCCAAACGTGACTCGGAGTGGATGGGCGTTCTGTTCGAATTTCACGGACTCCGTGTTGATTGCATCGACCGCCACGAGCCCAACAGCGCTGCACGTAAAAAAGCCTACATGGCCGATATTACCTACGGTACCAACAATGAATTCGGATTCGACTATCTGCGCGACAACATGGCGCGTAGTGTTGATGAAATTGTACAACGCGGTCACAACTACGCCATCGTCGATGAGGTTGACTCCGTATTAATTGACGATGCCCGTACGCCGCTCATCATTTCAGGTCCGACCAGCAAAGGCGATCATCAGGAATTTGATGACCTGAAACCATATGTTGTTACAATTACCAACGCACAGAAAAATCTTATCAACGGCTTTCTTGCTGAAGCAAAACAAATTCTGTCAAAAGAAAATCCAACCGCGGACGAAGAAAAGACCGGCGGCGTTTTACTGCTGAAATGCTTCAGAGGCTTGCCGAAAAACAAGGCGCTGATTAAGTTTTTGAGCGAGCCGGGCATGAAAACCCTGTTGCATAAAACCGAAAATCAATACATGGCCGAAAACATGAAGAACATGCATCTGATTGATGATGAGCTTTTCTTCGTGATTGACGAACGTCAGAACTCCATTGAACTGAGCGATAAGGGTATTGATTTGCTGACAGAGAAAACCGGAGACCCGAAATTCTTTATCATGCCGGATATCGGATCTGAACTGGCTGACCTGGATAAAGAAAATCTTTCCGAAACCGATCTGTTGGAGAAAAAACAATTACTCCGTCAGGATTATGCTGTGAAATCGGACCGGATTCATACCATGAACCAGCTGTTGAAAGCTTACACACTTTTTGAGATTGATGTTGAATACGTGATCATCGACAACAAAATTAAAATTGTGGATGAGCAGACCGGTCGTATCATGGAAGGCCGCCGCTACAGCGATGGTTTGCATCAGGCCATCGAAGCCAAGGAAAACGTAAAAGTGGAAGCAGCAACGCAAACATACGCCACCATTACGTTGCAGAATTATTTCCGCATGTATAAAAAGCTGGCCGGTATGACAGGTACTGCCGAAACCGAAGCCGGTGAGCTCTGGAACATCTATAAACTCGATGTGGTGGTCATTCCGACCAACCGTCCGGTTGTCCGGAAAGACTACAACGATCTTGTGTACAAAACCAAACGCGAAAAATTCAATGCTGTTATCGACGATATCGTCAAGCTGAAAGAAGCCGGACGTCCGGTACTGGTTGGTACCACTTCGGTTGAAACATCGGAGTTGCTGAGCCGTATGCTGACGATGAAAAAAATCAGACACAGCGTACTGAATGCTAAATTGCACGCCAAAGAAGCTGATATCGTAGCCACAGCCGGACAGGCAGGCAGTGTGACCATAGCCACCAACATGGCTGGTCGTGGTACCGACATCAAACTCGGGCCTGGCGTTAAAGAAGCAGGCGGTCTCGCCATCATTGGTACCGAACGTCATGAATCTCGTCGTGTTGACCGCCAGCTGCGTGGTCGTTCAGGACGTCAGGGAGACCCGGGTTCATCGCAGTTTTATGTGTCACTCGAAGATGATCTGATGCGCTTGTTCGGATCGGACCGCATTGCCGGTGTCATGGACCGCATGGGACTGAAAGAAGGCGAGATGATTCAGCACAGCATGATTTCGAAAGCCATCGAGCGTGCACAGAAAAAAGTGGAAGAAAACAACTTTGGAATTCGTAAACGTTTGCTTGAGTACGATGACGTCATGAACTCGCAGCGCGAAGTGATTTACAACCGTCGTCACAATGCGTTATATGGTGATAAATTAGCCATCGACTTATCGAATATGTTTACCGATATTGCAGAAACCATTGTAAACGACGGTCAGGATTCGCGCGATTTTACAGAGT
>CAYSCE010000239.1:0-5201 GCA_964429475.1 uncultured Bacteroidaceae bacterium
CACAGCCGATATCGGCAATGCGACAGGCTGTACCGGATTTCCCGGTCAGGCTGAGTGCCTGCAAAGTGGCTTCAGTACTGCCCGGACCTTGTCTTTCGATGGATGAAAAATATTCACAGATTAAACTGAAATCGAAATCGTGAATGGAATTGTTTTCTTGATTCATGATACCTTGATTTTTTGAAACAAATTCATGAAATATTTTCATGATCTGTTCCGGTTAAAAAAACGAAAATGGCCGCTGACAGAATCTGAGCGGCGTTCACAGAGATAATCTTCAGGTTGTTCCTGAACAGGATTATCTCACAAGGTCCATAATAACGATAAACATCCAGAGGTTTTAGTGATGCAAAGATACGTAGTTTTGGGGATTGTGTATATAACCATCAGAAACACGGCAATTTCTTTTTCAAGGTGCTGAAAACAATCATTCAGCTGCTGCAACGAATTAATTGTATTTTTGCTCTTGTATTAAATCTCTCCACCATGCAAAAATTATTCATCACGCTGATGTTTGCTGCTACTGCACTTCTGACGCAGGCGCAGGTTTTCGACATTCATGCTACCAAACAAATTGCCCTCGACGACGCCTTCAAAGCTTCGCGCATGACCTATACTCCCGATAAATTTATCGGACAGGAGTACGATCTCAAATATCACCGTTTCAATTGGAATATTGATCCTGACACAAATTACATCAGTGGCTCGGTCACTTCTTATTTTGTTCCTGTACAGAATAATCTGTCGCAAATTGACTTTTCGCTCAAAGTAAATATGTGGGTTGATTCGGTGCGGTATCACGGCGCTCCGGCAATGTCGGTGCATGTCAGCGATGAAGTCAATATCACCGGTTTTCCTGCGTTACCGGCCGGCGTTCTGGATAGCATTACCGTGTATTATCATGGTGCACCTCAGGCTACAAGCGGTTTTACATCATTTGTAACGGACACGCACGGTTCAGGAACTCCAACCATGTGGACACTTTCGGAGCCATATGGCGCCTACGAATGGTGGCCCTGCAAAAACGATCTGAGCGACAAAGTGGATTCCATCGATGTGTATGTCACACATCCCAACGGATATCACGCTGCATCGAACGGAATTCTGGTTTCGGAAACCGTTGGTACAACCACTACAGCGCACTGGAAACACCGCTACCCCATTGCGGCTTATCTCATTGCCATTGCTGTAACCGATTACAGCATTTTCACCAACAACTTCACTCTTTCAACCGGCACCGTTCCAATGCTGAGTTATGTGTATCCCGAAGACCTGAGTTATGCACAAACCAATACTCCTTATCTCGAGGCAGTCATGCAGCATTACGACTCACTTATTGCGCCCTATCCTTTCATGAATGAAAAATATGGTCATGCCCAATTTGGCTGGGGCGGCGGTATGGAACACCAGACCATGAGTTTTATGGTAGGATTTGATTATGAACTGATGGCCCATGAACTCTTGCACCAATGGTTTGGCGATGCCGTTACCTGCGGCTCGTGGCAGGACATCTGGCTCAACGAAGGCTTTGCAACCTATTACACGGCACTCAATTACGAAAAATTCAGTCCGACCTATTACTGGCCTTCGTGGAAAGAAGGCGTTGTTGATTATGTGACCTCGGAGCCCACCGGATCAGTGTTCGTGTACGACACCACCGATGTAAACCGTGTGTTCGACGGACGTCTCAGCTACTATAAAGGTTCTTATGTGCTGCACATGCTGCGCTGGGTTGTTGGCGATGACAATTTCTTTCAGGGCAACCGCAATTATTTTACCGACTACTACTTTGACTATGCCAAAAGCCCCGATTATATCGCACATATGGAAACTCAATCCGGCATGGACCTGACCGAATTTTTCAACGACTGGCTGTACCACGAAGGATATCCGACCTATAATATCAGTGTGAACCATATTCCCGGCGACTCGGTGTCGGTTCTTATAAACCAGACCCAGAGCCACGCTTCGGTAAGTTTCTTCGAAATGCCCGTGCCGGTTACTTTCTATCAGGGCGGACAGGACACTACTTTTGTGTTCAACAATACTTTTTCGGGACAGGAATTCCGCGTGGCATATACAGGAGTTCCGGATTCTGTTGTGTTTGATCCCGAGCTGCATTTATTGTCACGCAACAACTCGCTTGTACTGTCACTTTCCGAAGATAAAGCGCCTGTTTTGTTTTTATATCCGAATCCCGCTGAAGACCTGATTCATGTTGATGGCTTACAGAATTCAACATGTACATACAATGTGTTTGATTCGCGTGGAGCCAGCGTTGCAAGCGGTTTTACAGATGGCAACAACACCATTTCAGTTGCTTCGCTGCCGGCAGGATATTACCGCATTCAGCTTCAGAGCAACGATTGGACATATAACGGTTCATTTATCAGGAAATAAATTTCCGGATGAGTCCGCGTGCAACGAAGGCTGAAACCGGTTTGCTGGGCGAAAACGAAGCCGCTTTGTTTTTGCAGAACAAGGGTTATACAATTCTCCACCGCAACTGGCGCAGCGGAAAAGATGAACTCGATATTGTAGCCACTTTCGGTCGCTTTCTGGTGTTTGTTGAAGTGAAAACCCGCTCGGGAACAGCCTTTGGGCAGCCCTGGGAAGCAGTCACCATTCGCAAACAGAATGCACTGATCCGCGCCGCCGAAGCATATATCCGCACATTTCAAATGGACATGGATGCCCGCTTCGACATTATTTCGGTGCTGGTTTCGCCCGACAAAGATGTGCTGATCGATCATATTGAATACGCCTTCTCGGCATGAAATCTTTCCGGAACAGATTCCATTGTATCTGATGAACCAGTAAAACACTTAAACAGTGTTGGCAAAGTGTTTATTCGCTCATTATATTAATTTAAAGGTGCTCATCACGTCAAACGTGACAAGTTGAACTCAATGTATTTTGGTTCACAGAGTCAGGAAAACAAAAGCCGGTTTATGAAAACACAACACCGTTGTGTTGATCAATTGCAGCAAATTGAATTAGAAAGCGAGCTTTCATAATTCATGTTGCTGCAATTGATACCGGCTTTTGAACATGTATTAAAACTTCGTGAAACTCTGTGCGTACTCAGCGGAACTCTGTGTAAAAGTATTCCGCAAACTTTTGTACCTTCGTATTCTGCATATTGAATTATGAAAAAACTGCTGATTATTTTCCTGCTGTGTTTATCCACAGGCGCCATGGCACAAAGCTTCAAAGGTGGATACCGCATAGGTCTTACCGGCACCCAGGTGCATGGCGACCGACTGTCGGGATTCGACAAAGCCGGCCTTACCGGCGGATTTCTGGTGGCCATTCCGCTGAATCAGTTTTCCGATCTGAGTCTCGAGTTACTGCTGGTGCAGAAAGGCAGCCGGAAAAATCCCACCAAAACCGATCTGACCAAATACGTCATGCGGTTGAATTATATCGAAATGCCTTTGCTGTATCAGCGCAAACTAAAGGACCATTTTGGCTTTGAAACAGGTTTGTCGTTTGGTGTTTTATTGAAAAATACCGAAGTGGAATATGACATCAACGGACTGATTCCGGCGCGACCGCCATTCGAAAAATACGAACTGGCCGGCCATCTGGGTTTCCGTTATTATCTCGATGACAAAAAAACCATCAACATGCGTTTTTCATCGTCGTTGCTGCCCATCAGGCCTTTCCCCGACGGCTACACCTATAATTATATGGACCACGGACAATACAATCTGGTACTGGGACTCACCTATGAACAACAATTCTGACAGACCGGTAAAAGTGATTGTCGCCGTCACCGGCGCCAGCGGTTCCTTGTATGCACTCGAAACGCTCCGCCAGCTGATTGCATTGGATCATGTAAAAAAAATTGCATTGGTTTTCAGCGAGAACGGCAGCAAGGTCTGGGATTATGAAAAGGTGATGGATATTCCCGTCAGCAGCAAGATTGAAGTTTTTGAAAACAATGATTTATTTGCTGCGCCGTCGTCAGGGTCAGCCGGATATCGGGCCATGTTTATTGTTCCCTGTTCGATGGGAACATTGGCTGCAGTGGCGTCAGGTCTCGCTTCAACACTCATACAGCGTGCTGCCGATGTGCAGCTGAAAGAACGTAAAACACTCGTGTGCATGACGCGCGAAGCACCTCTGGGGCTGATTCATATTGAAAATATGGAAAAAGTGACCCGGGCCGGCGGCATTGTTTTTCCGGCATCGCCGTTTTTTTATCATCATCCGAAAGACATACACAGCGCAGTATCAGCGCTGGTTTCGCGTATGCTGAATGTAGCCGGACTGTCATCGCCTGAATTTGAATGGGGAAAAGATTGAACTATGGCACAAATGCTCTGGGAATATGATGTGAAGGTTTTGCTGGCGCTTGATCAGGCGCTCAGTGGCAAAACAGAATTTTTCGAATTTCTGTTGAACAACGGATATCCGGAACTGGCCGCCTTTTCCAATGCAGTACGCTCCGACAAAAAGGCGCTGAAATGGCTGTTCGACAACGGCTCGCCGGAACTTGGCATTTTGAGCGACGCCATCGACTCTGAAGAACCGGCTATTGCCTGGCTGAAAAAAAACAAAATGGTCATTTATCTTGTTTTTGCCGATGCCTGCCGCGGCGTGTCGGCTGCCCGGGCCTATCTGGCTGCAAACAAACTCGATATCTTCCTCCGCCTGTCAGTGACCATTCACAAAGTGCTGAAAAAGCAGCAATTCGATGCCTGGGATTATCACCGGTTCAGGAAACAATAGTGTGTTTAAGTGACTAATTATTAACCACATCAAGCAATCACTGGCCCATATTCGAACTAAGCAGTTAATTTCTTTTCCGATAAAAACGTTAATTTTTACAACTATTAAGGTTTTGTATTGTATATTTGTCGTTGTATGGGTGAACTCCGTCGAAATAATCACAAAGCTTTTTTCCCGGCAGCAATTTTTATTGCCGGTCTTGTACTATTTGTTTTCATTAAACTGTATAATCAACGGAATATTGCATCAAACAGTGTAGATGAGCGATTGAGGTCGGCTGCGGGTTCTCTTGAACTGGTTATCAACGATTCTCTCATTGAAAAAGCCCAGAAAAAAAAGCCGCTTGATATTGTATCAGAAGACAGTATCCGCCTGCTGGCCAATCGGATAGCAGAAATTCATAATGTTGTATATGTGTATGCCATGGTCAAATCAAATGATTCAGTGTTTTTTGTTTTGGGATC
>CAYSCE010000240.1:0-5196 GCA_964429475.1 uncultured Bacteroidaceae bacterium
AACAAGGCCACTCAAAAGTGCATACAGAGCCACTGTCATGAATTCAAGATTGACATATGGATTCTGCAATGAGTATGAAATCAACACCGAAAACAACAGCATCAGCATATTTAGCATGAGTATATACATGGCTGGCATCGCCTTTTCGTGTACCTTAAAAACCTGTGTACGTCTGATGATAAAGAACAACATAAAAGGAACAACTATTCCTTTGAAGAGTAGCGTTTCCGATACCACCAACACTAAGTTTGCCGTAGCCATATCTTCGAGCTCCAGCAAGGCAATACCAAAAATAAGCAGCCCTTGTACGCCCATCAGCCGCGCAAACACACGAAAGCGCTGCGCCGCGGAAAGATAAATCAGTGTGGCAGCAAAGGCCACGATCATAAATTCCATCATAACACCAGCATTTTTTCAGTAAGAATCAACACTACAACAAAGGCCAGCAGAGCCATCGAGAACAATGTCAAAATGAAAACGGGATTTTTACTCATGTGATTCCGCGCTCTGAACGATTCAATAAAACCAATGTACACAGCAAGTATAAATACGACCAGCGCGAATAATCCAAACTGCCACTCAAGCGACCATTGTATCGGAATCAACACATCAAAAATCAATGTCGAATACAAGGCAAATTTCAGCCACGATGTAATGTGGATCAACGCTTTGTCAAAGCCGGAATAATCGAGTATCATTACTTCATGAATCATTGTCAGCTCAAGATGTGTCTTCGGATCATCCACCGGCAAACGGCTGTTTTCGACCTGCATGATTTGCGCAAGAATAAACACACTCAGAATTGAATAGATCAGAATGTAGGAATTATCGGGGTCGTAGAGCCCTGTCAAAATCTCATTGAACGACGTGTAACCGGTCAGCATAGCCAAAGTGCCCACCAGCACAAAGAAAGCGGGTTCTACCAGCAATGAATACAATGCTTCGCGGTTGGCGCCCATGCCCTCAAAAGGTGATCCGGTGTCGAGTGCAGCAATGATGAGGAAAAATTTTCCAATGGCCAGCATGTATGCAAAAAATACTATGTCGCCATCAAACGATACCAAAGAATCGTACGGGCCAAAGGGTAACACCAGCAACACACTCAGCACCGATGCCAGTCCGATGGCCGGCGCCAGACTGAAAATAAAACTGGTGGTTTTGCTGATGACACTTCCCTTCTGAAACAACAGCACAACATCTTTAATGGGCTGAATCAAGCCTGGGCCCTTTCGTCCGGCAAAAATACTTTTTGCACGGAGAATGATTCCGGGAAAAATCAGCGCAGCAATGATTACAAATAATAACGTCATCATGGCTATATCAGATTGAAATACGTTAATAAAAAGAGCAGTGCAATAAACGCAAACGCATACAGAATATAATGTTCAATGCGTCCGGTCTGCATACGAGCCATCATCTTCAGCCATTCGGCAATGCGGTTTGTGGGCGCATCAATCCATTTTTCCTGCACCACATCGCGCGGCTTCGATTCGTAGGTTGCCTGTTGCGGAAACAAATCATCAGGCGGAATCACAGGTTCAGTCTTCTTTGTCTGAAGCAATGGCTGCGCAATTCCCGCAAGATTATCCGAAAATGATTGCCCCGTATATTGAACTTTAGATGAAGCAGCAGTGTATCCACAGCCCCATGTAGGGCCACTTTCCACAGGTTTGTTTTTCAGATGAAGTTTTCTGAACAACAATAATATCAATGTCAGTAAAACAAATACACCTGCCACAATACTGATGCTTTGCAGATTCAGCATAAATCCACTGGCTTTTGCAAACAACGCAGTGGAAGGAAACGCCGAAGAAACAACGCCGAAAACCGGTTCGGCAAAAAGCACAGGGCCAAGGCCTATGGCCAGAATCAGCACAGCTATAAGCAACAGCGGAAAGCGCCCCGATGCATCAGGTTCAGCTGCATGAGCCACTTTGTCGCTGCGGGCTTCGCCCAGAAACATAATTCCAAATACGCGTGTAAATCCGAACAACGCCAAGCCGCCAATCAGCGCAAGACCCGCAATGGAGATAATCAAAATCACTGTCGTGTAAAACGGCGCTGATACAAGGCTTGTAAACATTCCCGTGTATAAAAGATACTCCGAAATAAATCCGTTGAATGGCGGAAACGCGCATATAGCCAGCGATCCCACAAGAAAAAAGACGGCAGTCCACGGCATTCTTTTAATTAAACCACCGAGCTGATCAATGTCGCGCGTGTGTGTAGCCTGATACACACGGCCGGCACTGAAAAACATGATGGACTTGAATAATGAATGATTGAATATATGCAGCAAAGCGCCACTAAAGCCAAGAAACGTAAGAACCGGCAATTGCAGATCAAGACCAATCACGCCTATGCCAATGCCAATGCCGATGATGCCAATATTTTCAATGCTGCTGAAGGCCAGCATTTTTTTGATGTCGCGCTGAACATTGGCGTGCAGAACGCCGTAAATACCGCTCAGCAACGACACTCCCAGTATCATCAGTCCGATATCCATCAGGTCAGTCTGAACCGACAACAGTACGCGTAAAATGCCGTAAATTCCCATTTTTATCATCACTCCCGACATCACGCCCGACACATGCGACGGTGCCGCCGGATGCGCTCTCGGCAGCCATGAATGGAAAGGTACAAATCCTGCTTTGATGCCGAATCCAATAAAAAACAACAGGAATAAAATAAAGTTGGAATGTGATGAAAAATATACAGACAGATATTTAAACATAATGATGCTGTCGGTCGTATATGCAATCAGCATGGCCGCAATCAGAAACAACAATCCGATATGCATCTGAATCAGGTAATTGACGCCGGCTTTCAGCACACTGCGCTCTTCGGCATCGAATATCACGAGTAAAAACGACGACAGGGTCATAAGCTCCCACACAATCAGGAATGAAATGAAATCCTGTGCAACGGCCACCATGATCATTGAAAAGCCCAGCCATAAGTAGGAGAAAAAATGCAGCGATATCTGCAGCGAAGATTTGGTGCGGTAATACGGCTTCAGATAGCCACCGGCAAACCAAAGTCCAGTAATCCAGGTGAACACTACAATCAGTACAAACAAAGCAGACAGCTTATCCATCTCCAAAGCAGGCGTGAGTGAAGTTCCGAGCCTGACTGAACTCAATTTCCAGGCAACATCCATAAACAGAACCTGTACCGCCGGAATGCTGACAACAACGCCTGCAGCCAGCGCAAGGAGCATGGCCCATGCATGTCTTCGCCGAAGTGGGAAAATAAATACGCCAACACTCAGCAGTAAAATACAACAGAAAATTAACATGACTTCCATAGCAGAATCATCTCTTTTCGGGCAAAATTACTAATATAGACTGGTTGGGACTGTTAAAGCCTGTCGGGTTTTCAACAGGCTGCGGTGACATCCGCTCTATAAGCTACCTCGCGATTGTATCGGGAGGTAGCTATTCTTTAATATTTTACTACGATGCCGGTACTGGCCCCATTGATAATGTCCTTCATGGTGCTTTTTACCTCCACCTTCTTCGGCTCTTCTTTCACGATAACCGCTCTGTCATTCTTTTTCACGCGCTTCGCGTCGGAGGGAAGTTCAATAATTGTTTTAACATTCACAATCGAGGCCACATCAACGCCCATGATTTCCTGTGTCAGCGGGCTGTCTTCCTGCTTCTTAATTTGTTTTGCAATAAGCGGTCCGATATTTTTTTTACTGAAACGGTGTTTACCGATTTTCATGTATTTCGGAATTACAAAGCCATATTTCAGCCCGGCCAGTTTAATCATGGCCTGCTTGAATACTTTATGGTTCTTAAAATGAAACGATACCGAATAAACGCCTTTTTTGGTATCAGTAACCGTTTTAATATCCGATATACCGGCCACTCCCTGAACGGCTTTCTCAACCATCTGGGGGAAATTTTTCAATGCATCGGAAGGCGAAAAAGTGTTCATGCCCGATTGCATGATGGCGCCCATATCGAGCTTTAGTGTATACTCGCCGCTTTTATCGGAATTAATGACAATCCGCTCCTCAAGCTCGATACAGGAGGTCGTAAACAATGCCAGCAACAATACTGCGGCAACTTTGATTTTATTGAACAATAGCATTGGGATCAAAAACTTTTTTCAGAATATCACTCACGCGGGCCGCCGGATCGGTCCTGATTTTTTTCTCTTCTGCAGCAATTTGTGTGAACAAAGCCGCAATTGCTTTCTCGGTTACATACTGCGACAGATCTGTTTCAACCTTGGTCACCAACGGAATTTTATTATACGTGGTGGTAATATCCGTCCAGTATTTGGTGGCATTCACAGCATCAAGTGCATTTTTGATTTCGGGCTTGAATAAAGCTGTAAGTGATGCCGTTGTTTTGGCTTTAAAATACTCCGTAGCCGCATTGTCAGCGCCCTTCAGAATATTGGCGGCATCCTGTATACTCATAGAGGTTATGGCATTTATAAATATCGGAGCGGCCTTCGAAACTGCATTCTCAGCACCATGATTCATGGTAGCAATAAAATCATCTACCAGCTTTCCCATACCCAGTTGTTCCAATTTGTCTTTGGCTCTGATGGCCTCCTGCGGGAAAGGAATCATGTACGCCGGATTACCAAGAAATCCATTGGCTTTGCCCAGAAATCCGACTGAATTATTGGTCCCGACTTTCAGCGCTTCTTTCAGCCCATTGGTAATGTCACTCTCCGATAAAACCGTCGGAAGGTTGGTCGGAAGATTCATTTTGCTAAGTGTATCGCAGCTGGTACTCAGCACCAATACAACAACAAACATCAATACTTTCGTTTTCATACCTGAATAATTTTTGTAAAGTTACAAAATAACAACCAGAAAAAAATAACTTTACAACCCAAAACCATACCCCATATGAAAATGCCTTCCGGATCGCTCATCAGCTATTTCAGCACACTGGTTAAAGAACATGGCGGAATCAACCTTGCACAGGGTATTCCAGGCTTTAATCCTCCACAAGAACTCATTCAATCGCTGCATGAAGTAGCCAATGACAACTTTCATCAATATCCTCCGGGCATCGGAAATTTCACGTTGCGCGAACAAATTCTGCAGCATTATTCGGCTAAAGCATCTCTGGGTAACGATAATCTCCTCGTGCTGCAAGGCGCTACCGAAGCCCTCAGCCTGTTGTTTTTATATGTCATGCGCCTTCGTAAAGGTTCATTCACCAC
>CAYSCE010000241.1:0-5192 GCA_964429475.1 uncultured Bacteroidaceae bacterium
ATAGCAGCAATAAGCATTACCGAAGCCGGATAATCGACGCTGAAACGAGCACGCGATATAGTTACAATGCGATCTTCGAGTGGTTGTCGCATGACTTCCAGTGCTGTTCTTTTGAATTCAGGCAGCTCGTCGAGAAACAACACGCCATTGTGCGCCAGACTGATTTCGCCAGGTTGCGGATAGGTACCCCCGCCAACAAGTGCCACATCGGATATTGTATGATGCGGCGACCGGAATGGCCTTTGCTGCAGTAATCCTGTACCGGATGGCAGCTTTCCGGAAACAGAATGAATCTTTGTTGTTTCCAGCGCTTCGTCAATGGTCATGGGCGGCAGAATGGTCGGAAGCCGGCGTGCCAGCATGGTTTTACCGCTGCCGGGGGGACCAATCATAATGGCATTATGGTTTCCGGCGGCCGCAATTTCCATCACACGCTTTACATTTTCCTGACCTTTCACGTCGGCGAAATCTACCGAATAATCCTGATTTTGCTGTTCGGTTTGACCAAATGATGACATGTAGGGTTCAGGCCAGTCCGAGCCTTCGAGAAATCGCACCACCTGACAGATATCCTGCATGGGATACACATCAAGTCCTTCCACCACCGAAGCTTCATGCGCATTGGCGGCAGGGACAATAATTCCGGTAAAGCCGCTTTTTCTGGCCTCGATGGCTGCGGATAAAGCACCACGCACAGGCGCCAGAGAACCGTCGAGCGATAGTTCGCCAACAATCATCAGTTTGTCGAGAAAGCTGGCTTTAATCTGATGCGAAGCGGCCAGGAGTCCGATAGAAATTGCCAGATCGTAACCAGAGCCTTCTTTTTTCATATCGGCCGGGGCCAGATTAATGACCACTTTTTTCCCGGGGTAAAAATATCCGCTGTTGGTGAGTGCCGATTCAATGCGTTGTATACTTTCTTTTACGGCATTGTCGGGTAATCCGGCCAACATCGTTTTCAGCCCTGGCTGAAGGTCCACTTCGACGCTTACGGTAAAAGCTTCGATTCCCTGAATAGCACAACAAAAAGTTTTTACAAGCATAAGCAGAATAATGAGCTGGTTAACAAAAATAATCAATTTGTTTGTTGCATTTCTGACAAAATGGAACTAATTTTGTAGAAAACGCGAAAATTTTTATGAAACGCTTCCTTTATTTATTTTGCGCCATACTGGTTGGGAGTTTTTTAATGACTGCCTGCGAACCAGATACAGATGATGATGATATTCCGACAGATCCCCGTGAAAGCTATCAGGGAATCTGGTTATGTACTGAAAGTACTTCGATGTCATATACAGTCGATATTTCAATTGACACGACGAACAGTACGCAAATCAAAATGTTTAATTTTCATCATCTGGGGCCCGAAGAAATGGCCTACGGCATTGTTTCAGGAAACACTGTGACCATTCCGAGTCAGACGCTTTGTCAGGGCACCATTACGGTTGAAGGCACTGCAACCATGCAGAGCAATAAAACCAAGATAGATTTTTATTATTATGTGAGCGATGGTGTAACGCTTGATACCATTCAGGCTGTGTATACAAAGCAATCTTCCTGATTACTTTTTCTGAAGCATTGTTTCTTTTATCATCAGGTTTTCGAGCGTTTTATCGGAAACCTTTTTCATTTTTTCAGGATTGCCCGAATAGTATAAGATAGATCTGGAAATTTTTGTGGAATCGGTGTGATACTTCTGCATCAGTAACTGATAAACATGATTGGAGTATGAGCTGACATCTTTTCCCTGCCGCTCTATTTGCCGGATGTAGGACTCTGCGAGATAAATATCCTGAAGAATCATTGTCATGGTGTCTTCGGGGAATACTGATCCGGACTCAATTTCGGGCGTTGTTTCGCTACTATTGCAGGCACCGAGCAGGAGCGCCATCAGAAACAGTATGGAAAAAGATTTAAGCATAGGCAAATATACAACGAAAAATGGCTTGGGAACCTAAGTACAACATTATGCAATGTCGGAAAGAGTCATACCGGTATATTTCTTTTTCAGTGCTGCTTTCAGACACTGGTTTTCGGGCTTCGACAGCGTGGGGTCTTCAACGCAGATCTGATCGGCAGTTTGCCGCGCATAGGTAATAATAGACTCGTCGCGCACCACATCGAGGTGAATAAACTCGAATTCGCCACTCTGCCGCGTTCCCATGATGTCGCCCGGGCCACGCAGCTTCAGATCGGCTTCGGCAATTTTAAAACCGTCAGTTGTCTCTAACATGGCTTTAATTCTTGTTTGCGCTTCCTGCGAAATGGTATTGCCACCCACCAAAATACAATACGACTGAAAGTCGCCACGGCCAACGCGTCCGCGCAACTGATGCAGCTGTGAAAGCCCGAAGCGCTCTGCATTTTCAATTACCATCACTGATGCATTCGGAACATCAACTCCAACTTCAATCACCGTGGTTGACACCAGAATATTGGTCAGGCCTTTAATGAAGCGTTTCATCACAAAGTCTTTTTCATCCTGTGGCATGCGCCCATGCATAATGCCGGTTTCGTATTTAGGCATCGGAAAATCTCGGATGATTCCTTCATAGCCGTTTTCGAGCGCAATGAGATCAAGCTTTTCCGATTCTTTAATCAACGGATACACAACATAAATCTGTCTTCCCTGATGCATTTGTTTTCGCATCAGATCAATGACGTGGATGCGCTGATTGTCCTGATAGAACTGTGTTTTTACAGGTTTTCTTCCCGGTGGCAATTCATCAATGACACTCACATCCAGATCTCCGTAAAAAGTCATGGCCAGCGTTCGTGGAATCGGAGTGGCAGTCATTACCAGTGTATGCACCATTTCGGAGCCTTTTGAATGCAGTTTTGCCCGCTGCATAACGCCAAAACGATGCTGCTCATCGATGATGGCAAGTCCAAGATTGGAAAATTCAACCGGGTCCTCAATCAATGCATGCGTGCCTACAATCACATGTACCGAGCCATCGGCCAGGCCGCTTAAAATGGATTTCCGGTCTTTGGCTTTGGTATTTCCGGTGAGTATTTCAACCCGAAGTCCAAGCTTGTTGATCCACTTGAAAAAAGTATTGAAATGTTGCTGTGCAAGAATTTCGGTGGGTGCCATCAGACAGGCCTGATATCCGTTGTCGATGGCCAGCAGCGCAGCCATCATGGCTACAACTGTTTTTCCGCTCCCCACATCGCCTTGCAGAAGTCTGTTCATGCGGTAACTGCTGCCCAGATCGTTGCGTATTTCGCGGGTTACTTTTTTCTGTGCATTGGTCAGGTCGAAGTGCAGCGACTGATTATAAAACGTGTTGAAATATTGTCCTACTTTTTTGAAGATAATTTTAGTAGGTGTTTTTTTGCGGATATCGCTGTTTATTTTGTACCGGAGCTGCATCAACAGGGCTTCTTCGAAGCGGAAACGTTTCAGGCTGCGGTCCAGAATATTCTGGTCGGCGGGAATATGCACACTTTTATAGGCTTCTTCGATTCCGGGTAACTGCAATGTTTTGAGCAGATTCAATGGAATGTTTTCCTGAAGCTGGCCTTCGCAGTTTTTAAGCACCTGAGCAACATACATGGAAATTGTACGGGAGTCAATGCCGCGTGCTTTCAGCTTTTCGGTAGTCTGATATACCGGTTGGAATTTTCCCGAAAACGGAAGCCGGTTGAATTCTTCTTCGGTCAGCACTTCGGGATGCGCCATGTAATGCTGCTTGTTGAACAGTCCAACGCGTCCGAAAAGGAAATAGCGGGTACCGGTATGTAATTTATCGGTCACCCACGAAAAATTCTGAAACCAGATGATTTTTATGGAAGCTGACTGGTCGAAAAGCAAGGCCTCGAGCCGGGTGTGGCTTGCACGACCGGTTTTTTCGAAGCCGTCGAAATAGCCTGCAATCTGTACATACGAGTCATCGGGCGATAGTTCGGCAATCGGCGTGATGCGGGTTCGGTCGACATATCGGAACGGAAAATACTCCAGCAGGTCGCGGTAAACAAACACCGAAAGCTCTTTGCTGAGCAGTTCGGCTTTGACGGGACCGACGCCTTTGATGTAATCAATTTTTGTATCCAGAATTGATGTCGACATGTAGCAAATGTACTAAATAAGCCGAAAAGTCCATCGTGATTCAATAAATTTTGCCGACGCTGAAAAAGCCTGTACCTTTGCAGGTACAATAACCGGCCATCTTTTCGTTAATATACGTATGAAGCACCGCCTCTTTTTTGTGACTTTATTCAGTTTGTTTATAATGCATGGACAGGCACAGAAAAATGTACCTGTTCAGGCGCCCATGTCGGACAGTCTGGCGGGTCTTGCAAAGCTGATGTACAGCGGCGAAACCGATATTGTGCGCTACGAAGCCAATGATCGTTTCATGAATTTGCTGAAAGAAGAGTTGCTGAAACCCGATGCTTTTCAGTTTGCTTTTGATAGCGTAAAATCGCTGGCGGTGGTATATCCCAACGACAAAAAATTTAAAATCTACACCTGGAGTTTGCCATTACTTACCGACAAGTACGAAACGTATGGATTGATGCTTGTTTTTTCGAATAAATCGCATACCTATAAAGTAATTGAGCTGCGCGATGTTTCGAATGACATTGTGAATGCCGAAAAGGAAATTCTGAAAAAAGGTGTCTGGTATGGTGCTGTGTACTATCAGCTGATTGAGAAAAAAGTAAACGGAGAAAAGCTTTACACCGTGATAGGCTGGAATGGCGGCAACGGTATTTATCAGCAGAAAGTCGTTGATGTTATTACATTTGACCGCAATGATGATCCGGTTTTCGGAAAGTTACTTTTCAGAGGCAAAGGATTTACCGGATATAAAAGAGTGATTTACCGGTTTAGTGTTAAGGTGGTTATGAAACTGCGCTTTGAAGAAATATCCTTTCAGGTAGTCACAAAAAAAGAGCGCAAAAAACATAACGAGCGTATCAATCAAAACAACGATGAAGCGCTGAGAACGCCAAAAAAGAAAACGGTTGTAAAAACCAAAACGGAAGAAATGATTGTTTTCGATCATCTGATTCCGCTACGCCCTGAGCTGGAAGGTCAATATCAGTTTTATTATCCCTATTCGGAAAAAGGCAACGGGTTTGTTTTTGAAGATGGTCGCTGGGTGTATCAGCAGGTACAAACCACCGATGATCCCAAAAGTGACCGGCCGCTTCAGGACGGATTATTACCGAAATAGGGTTTGTCT
>CAYSCE010000242.1:0-5121 GCA_964429475.1 uncultured Bacteroidaceae bacterium
ATAAAGAACTAAAAATTCATTCACAAAAAAAACGGAGCAACAAATGTCCTCCGCTTTTTTTTGTGATGTAAAAAATAATTTTTACTTCGTCATTTTTTCAATGGTTGTCAGCAGCACCTGTTCGGCTTTGGCCAACGAGGCTTTGCTGTCGTATACTTTCACCATGATGTCCATATACACATCATCAACAACGCCCTGGCTGTACAACATACGGTAATTTTTTTGCCCGCCCATCATATCCGATGCGTTTTTGTTGGTGTAATAATAAAACGTAATGTCGTTTTTCTTTACTTCTTTAAAATCGCTCAGTGTTTCTTTTTTGTCGGTGGCAAATTTTTCCTGCACCTTCTGAAAATCGGCCAGTGAAGCCACTACCACGTCTTCTTTATTTCCGAGACGGGCCACACTGCTGGCGTTAATCTGAATCACATCAATACCGGCTTTGGCAGGATCTTTCACGTCATAGGTAAAGTAAAAATATTTACCAACGGAATCAACAGTGTAATTCGACAGATTAAATTCGATGCCGTCGAGCGTAAAGTCTTTGGCCGCTTTGGCAAAGTATACAAAGTCTTTAGCAGCCGGCTTTTCAGCTACAGTGTCTTTGGTTGCTTCTGCCTTTTTCTCTTCTTTTTTTCCACCACAGGAAACAAGGAATAATCCCAGTACGAGAGACAAAATGATCAGTGAATTTTTCATAAGCTTGTTGGTTTTGGTTTATTGTTTCACAAAAGTTGCATGTGCCTGAAAGTCGCTTCCTGACACAGTTATCATGTACATGCCCGGTTTCAGTTCAGCCACATTCAGCTGCGATGATTCAAGCGAAACCCGCATCAGTTCACGTCCCGACAAATCAAAGACACTTGCTTCGCAGGGGAAATTATGATTGGGCATCTGCACCGAAATAGCATCTGTTGCCGGATTCGGATAAATATTGATTTCAGCATTCTGCATTTCTGCTACTGAAAGATTGCGCACAGTATCAATGTACGTAATGGTGGTAGAACCGCTCATGCCATCGCGGATAATCACCTGCAGCACCGGAATCGGGTGATTTTTCGCATACCATTTATATTCTGTTTCGGTACGGTCCATCGGAAATCCCATGCCGTAGGCTTCGTAATACAACGAATCATGAATTTCGCTATAGCTCAGAATGCGCAGTGCATCAAAAGTTCCGTAAGGTGTTGTGAGTGTTCCCCATCCATCAATGGAGTTGTACCGTGTGCGTTGTTCGCTGTAATAGCCAAGTGTGGGAATGTCGGCATTGAATGAGGAAAAGCAGGTATCCATATTTCCAAATACCGCCGGAAGCATTAAAATAGTATCCATCGGGTTAAACAAAACCGGCAGAGGCGCTGAATTGACAGTAATACCAGCGCCCACCTGAATGTATGCATCCGATTCAATTTTATAGAAAGCATAAAAATCTTCGAAAGTCACCGTAGGAATCGGATTTTCGTAATCCTGTTTATTGGCGACATCGGCATCGTGTTCCGGATCGGTTACAAAATTATTAAATGCCGCAATGTATGTCACAGGCAACGAAGTATTCGAGGCCGAAATATATGCAATGGTATCCTGCGATTGCGGCATCATTTGCGAAAAGTCCCAGGTATAATTGGCACCGGTTGATACAAAATCAAACGTACCCAGATCGTTCAGAATGCTTACTACGCGCGAGTCTCCGTCGGTCGGAAGATCCGATTCGACCAGCGTAATCTGCGCAAAAGACTGGAACGATAAAAACAATGCAGCCAGAATAAAAAGTTTTTTCATTGTAGGGATTTTGTACAAATATAAAAGGTTTATGGTTTACTACAACCTTAGAGAATAACTTTGTGTGTGTAATAGCGTGGTTTGGTGTTTCGATATTAATAATCGGATATCATCAAAAAAAAATTGCATTTGATTCAAATTTGGTGTATATTTGCACCACAAGCAAAATAATATGAAACGTCAAAGCATTTCATTTACTGATCCCAACGACGAGTGGCTGAAGAGTCAGATTGAAAATAATGAATATTCAAGCAGGAGTGAATTGGTAAATGACCTGATACGTCAGGCTCGTAAACAACAGAAACAAATTGACTGGATCAGACTGAAAATTGAAAAAGCAGAGAAGAGCGGATTTACAAAAGATAGCAAAAAGCAAATTCTCAAGCAATCCAAAGATTTGCTGAATGAGTAAATTCAAGTTGAGCAATACCGCAAAAGAGGACCTGATAAGGATTCATCAATACGGAGTAAAAAAATTCGGCATCCGCCAGGCCGATAAATATTTTGAATCTTTCTTTGATCATTTCGAAATGATTGCAGAGCGACCTTTATCTTTCGAGTCCGTCGATTTTATTAAGCAAGGGTACCGGCGCTGTGTATGTGGTGTTGACAGCATATATTTCAGACTGAATGATGATGTTGCTGAAATCATGACAATTATTGGACGACAGGATTTGGGGCAATTGTCAGACATTACTAATTATGATTGAGCAAAAACTCGAGCACACTAACTTTTTATAATTCAAAGAACAATGCAACTTTTTTGAGGAATAATAATATGAAGATTGCTTTTGACAAACTACAGAAAGATGAGCAATACGTGATTTCAGGCAGTGATATCAAATTGCTGTGGTCAGTAATTCCTGAAGAATGGGTAACTGGAATTAAACTGATACATTTTTTTAGGACAGGATGCCAGAAAATCCAGATTTGAACGCCCTGTAAACCGGGTATTGCTATCAAACAAGCTCAATATCTGTGCAACTGGTTATTCAGAAAAAGAAATAATTACTCAAATTTTGATTGAATTGGTTCAGGATTCAGGAGATTCAAGCCTGAGAGCCGCATCATATAATAAATTGACCAAAACACAAACTGCCAGAATTATTGAAATCATTGATCCATATCTGAATTTATATTTTGAAGAGAAGCAAAAACAAACTATTGAAAAACCTCTGAAAAAATCATGACACATCATTCAAAGTATTGGATGTTTTGCAGAATTGTATTAGTGGCTACAGCTTTGACCTTTCTCACAACCGCCTGCGGACGCGGAGAAAAAACAACAGACAAAACAAGTGATAAAATTACATCGGGAAAAACAGTTGCAGACAGCGCCAGCAGCGATGAAACAAATCCTTTGTCCATCCGGAAAAGTGATTTTGAAAAAGTTCTGAAAGATCCAAAAACGCCAGCCATGGCCGTTGAGCTGTACAACAACACCTATCGTCTTAAAGATGATGAGCCGATGGTATTACTTGAAAACCTGCACAGCAACGATGTTTTGAAGCGATGGTTTTATTTCAGGGTAATTACAAACTCGTATAAAATCGCAGATGGAGCCTATTCCGAAGGGCTCGGATTTGAAGGCAAAAAATACATTGAAAACAACACCACTGAATTTGCTGCATATTTTGACAACCATGAATGCTTTGCTGATTCCGACCTGGAAATCTGGGCAAACATTGCGTTACTGGAATTTAAAATCAGCGGTGAAAAAAGCAATGGAAAATACGACAGTGAAATTGTTTCAGACTATTGTAAAAAGTTGAAGGCAAACTGCGCCAACGCGCCTTCAAATCAGCAGGAGACCATTGACAAATTCTGCAGATTGCTGTCAGGAAAATATAATGCTTTATCACTCGGGATATAAGCCGATAGAAGCGGCAACAAATATCAAATCTGATATCTAAAATCAAAAATCTGATATCATATATCATTTCCTTTTGTTTTCCACCATCGGCACAAAGCGGAACAAACCATGATCTTTTTCGGTGTAGGTCTTTTCGTCAACACGGGTAATGGTTTTCATGGTTTGCACACCGGCCGAATCGCCCACCGGAATAACCAGAACGCCGCCCGGCTTGAGCTGTTGCAACAGTGCTTCGGGAATAACGGGAGCCGCCGCAGTAACAATAATGCGGTCGAACGGCGCATAGGTCGGCAGTCCTTTGTAACCATCGCCATAAAAAAGTTTCGGGTTATACCCGATGGCCGGCAGAAAATCGCGGGTGCGGTCGTACAGCGCTTTTACACGTTCAATCGAGAAAACCTTGGCGCCGAGTTCCATAAGCACAATAGCCTGATAGCCCGATCCGGTGCCGATTTCCAGTACTTTCATCAATGGCTTTATCTGCAGCAACTGACTTTGAAAGGCCACGGTGTATGGCTGGCTGATGGTTTGGTCTTCGCCAATGGGGAATGCTTTGTCGACATAGGCAAATTCAACAAAGCTGCTGTCCATAAAGTAATGCCGGGGAATCTTACCAATGGCATCGAGCACTCGCCGGTCGGTAATTCCTTTTTGTTCAAGTTCGGCCACCAGCTTTTTGCGCAGGCCTTGGTGGCGATAATTGTCTTCGAGCAGTTTACCTTTATAATGAATCACAAAATCAGTAATTAACAGGTTATGTGTTAAAAGTCGGGCGAAATTACTAAAAATCACTCAGTTTTTATATCTACTTTTGTAGCTTGTTTAATAAAAATCAGTTACAATGTTGCGAATCGGGGTACTTGGCGCCGGACATCTTGGCAAAATCCACATCAAATGTTTGAAAGAACTGGAAAACTTTGAACTGGTGGGCTTTTATGATATTGACACTGAACGCGCCAAAGCCGTAGAGGCTGAATTTGGCATCCGTCGCTTCGAATCGCGCGACGAGCTTATTGATTCAGTCGATGCTGTTGATATTGTAACGCCAACCATTGCTCATTACGAAAGTGCCGCATTGGCGCTGCGCAAGTTCAAACATGTTTTTATTGAAAAGCCGATTGTAACTACTTTAAACGAAGCCACATCGCTGGTTAATCTGAGCCGCGAAGCCAATGTAAAAATTCAGGTCGGACATGTCGAACGCTTCAACCCGGCATTCATGGCGGCGCAGCCGTATATCAACAAACCCGTATTTATCGAATCGCACCGGCTGGCACAGTTCAATCCGCGCGGCACCGATGTTCCCGTAGTGCTCGATCTGATGATTCACGATATCGACATTGTGCTGAGTGTAGTGAAATCGAATGTTCGAAAAGTCAGTGCCAGTGGCGTTCCGGTTATCAGCAACACTCCCGACATTGCCAATGCCCGTATTGAATTCGATAATGGCGCTGTTGCCAACCTGACCG
>CAYSCE010000243.1:0-5115 GCA_964429475.1 uncultured Bacteroidaceae bacterium
GGGTGTCTCCTTCGCGGATACCAATGGCATTGATACCATTCTGGCGTGGACGGCTGTAAGCTTCGAGACTGGTCTTTTTTATGATACCCTGTTCGGTACAAAGAATGATGAAATTATTTTCAACATATTCTTTATTGGTCAGGTCAGCAACATTAATTACAGTCTGGATTTTATCATCGTTCTCAATTGCCATGAGGTTCTGAATCGGACGTCCTTTACTGGCTCGTGTTCCTTCAGGAATTTCATACACGCGGAGCCAGAATACCTTGCCTTTTTTGGTAAATGCAAGCAGGTAATCGTGGTTTGAAGCGATATAGAGATTTTCGAGGATGTCTTCATCTCGGACATTACTAGCTTTGAATCCTTTTCCACCACGGTTTTGCGTGCGGTATTCGGTAAGCTGGGTACGCTTGATATAGCCCATGCGGCTGATGGTAATCACCACGCTGTCGTTGGCGATGGTATCTTCGATGCGGAAATTCTTTCCCTGATAAATAATGTCAGTCTTTGGTTCATCACCAAAGCGTTGTTTCAGTTCAAGCAGCTCATCTTTGATAATCTGCATACGCATGCTGAAGTCTTCCAGAACTTTTTTCAACCATGCAATACGTTCCATCAGCTCTTCGTATTCAGCTCTGAGCTTTTCGCGTTCCAGACCAATGAGAGAGCGGAGACGCATATCAACAATGGCTCTCGATTGAATATCGGACAGTGAGAATCGCTCCATAAGCCGCTCACGGGCTTCATCGACCGATTTACTTGAACGGAGAATATCAACTACTTCGTCAATATTATCAAGTGCAATCAGCAATCCTTCGAGGATGTGTGCGCGTTTTTCAGCCTCACGAAGTTCGAATTGTGTTCTTCTGGTCACTACTTCGTGGCGGTGATCAACAAAATGCCGGATCAGATCTTTCAGATTCAGCATCATGGGCCGTCCATGAACAAGTGCAATATTGTTTACGTTGAAAGCGCTCTGCAGCGGTGAGTGCTGATACAGCTGATTGATAATCACATTCGGAACCGCATCGCGACGAAGATCGAGAACAATGCGCATACCTTCACGATCCGATTCATCACGCAGATCGGTCACGCCATCAATAACTTTTTCATTGACAAGCTCAGCAAACTTTTTCAGGAGTTCTGATTTATTGACCTGATAAGGAATGGATTTGATGATAATCTGGGTGTGCTTATCATTATCCTCAACGGTTGCTTCACCACGCATAACAATGCGGCCACGGCCTGTTTCATATGCATCTTTTACGCCATCGTATCCGTAAATTACTCCACCGGTAGGAAAATCAGGCGCTTTGATGAATTTCATCAGCCCTTCGATCGTAATTTCGTTGTCGTCAATGTAGGCCACGATGCCGTCAACTACTTCCTTCAGGTTATGCGGAGCCATATTGGTGGCCATACCAACCGCAATACCACTGGCTCCATTGAGCAACAGGTTGGGCGCTTTGGCTGGTAATACAGTTGGTTCTTCGAGAGAATCATCGAAATTGAGCTGCATATCGACGGTTTCCTTGTCGATATCCATGAGCATTTCTTCGGCAATTTTGCGCAAGCGTGCTTCGGTATAACGCATAGCTGCAGCGCTGTCACCATCGATCGAACCAAAGTTTCCCTGGCCTTCTACCAATGGATAACGCAGCGACCATTCCTGAGCCATACGAACCATGGTGTCATACACCGATAAATCACCATGCGGGTGATATTTACCAAGTACTTCCCCGACAATACGGGCCGACTTTTTAGTCGGACGGTTTGAAAACACACCTAATTCGTGCATACCAAACAAAACACGGCGGTGAACCGGTTTCATGCCATCTCTGACATCGGGCAGCGCTCGTGAAACAATAACCGACATCGAATAATCGATATAGGCCGACTTCATCTGGTCTTCGATATTAACCTGGACAATTCTTTCGCCTGTATTCTCTAACTCACTCATGTAAACATCAGTTTATCAACCATTTTGACAATATTGTCAGTGCTTTTTAATAGCACGCGAAATTACAAAAAATAACCGAACGGACGAAATTTGTTTCCTATAAAACTTATCAACAATGCGCCGATTGAAATAACCGTTTGATTTATAAACTGTTTGTTCTGTATTGAATTAATAACAGCTCATTGTTTAAAAAATAGGGATTGTAGGGTTTGCCGATAGTAAGAATAACGGTATCTTTGGCTCATAAAACTATTGACAGTCTAACTTTGGAATTCATATATGGAAGCAAAATTTTCGCAGCGTGTAATGGATGTTTTGGGATTCAGCAAAGAAGAAGCTATTAGACTCAACAGTCCCTATGTTGGGGTTGAGCATTTGTTTCTGGGGATGCTTCGCGAGGGAGACGGCATGGCCATTCACCTTTTGCGCAATGCAGGCATTAATCTCGGTGAAATCAGAAAAACCATTGAAAAAGCTGCTAATCAAACCGATGGCCCGGCAGTAATGCCCGATACCGATATTCCTCTGGTTCGTCAGGTGGAGCAGATTCTGAAGCTGACCTATCTGGTTGCGCGTGATCTGAAAAGCGATCTGATTGAAACTGAACATTTGATGCTGGCCATTCTGAAGGAAAACAAGAACTTTGTCTCGACCCTTTTAAACCGTTCCGGCGCTTCGTATGAAACCATGCTGACTGAACTCAGAAACCTCACCGGAAACGATCAGAATTATTCGGAAAATTTTAAAAGCGAGCTCCCGAATGATGATGATGATGCCGATGAACGAAGCAGTTTCGGAAGCGCCGCGAAAAAAACCGGTGCTGAATCAAAATCAAAAACGCCGGTGTTGGACAATTTTGGCCGCGATCTGACCAAAGCTGCCGAAGAAGGCAGACTGGATCCCATTGTTGGACGTGACAAAGAGTTGGAACGCATTGCTCAGATCCTGAGCCGCCGCAAAAAAAACAATCCGGTTCTGATTGGTGAGCCGGGCGTTGGTAAATCGGCCATTGCAGAAGGGCTTGCTTTGCGTATTGCAGCCCGGAAAGTTCCCCGCACGCTGCACAATAAGCGGGTTGTGATGCTTGACATCGCATCGCTGGTGGCTGGAACAAAATACCGCGGCCAGTTCGAAGAACGCATGAAGGCTTTGCTGAACGAACTTGAGAAAAACCGCGATGTGATTCTGTTTATTGATGAAATTCATACCATTGTTGGTGCAGGCGGAGCCAGCGGTTCACTCGACGCATCGAACATGTTCAAACCTGCACTGGCCCGTGGCGAAATTCAATGCATTGGCGCTACCACGCTCGATGAATACCGCAATCACATTGAAAAAGACGGTGCTCTGGAACGTCGTTTTCAGAAAATCCTCGTTGATGCAACCAGCATCGAAGAAACAAAGGAAATTCTGCACAACATCAAGGAGCGTTACGAAGATCACCATCTGGTGCGCTATACAGATGAAGCCATCGATGCATGTGTGTTACTGACTGAACGTTATATCAGCGACAGGGCATTGCCTGATAAATCAATTGATGCGTTGGATGAAGCCGGATCGCGTGTTCACCTCAAGCATCTGAACGTTCCGCAGGAAATACTTGATCTGGAAAAAGAAATTGATGAAGCCCGAGTTCAAAAAACTGCCGCCATTAAAATGCAGAAGTATGAAGAGGCTGCAAAACACCGCGACCTTGAAAAAACCCTGCTTGAAAAACTGGAAAAAGCGCGCCTGAAATGGGATGAAGAAGCTGATAAACATCGCGAAATAGTAACCGACGAAGACGTGGCCGAAGTGGTGGCTATGATGACCGGCGTTCCGGTAACACGTGTTGCACAGAACGAAACCGACCGCCTGCTGAAAATCGAAGACGAGCTGGCTGGCAGAGTCATCGGACAGGATGAAGCAATTAAAAAAATTGCCAAAAGTATTCGTCGCAACCGGGTTGGATTGAAAGATCCGGGGCGGCCCATCGGAAGCTTTGTATTTCTCGGACCTACCGGCGTGGGTAAAACCTATCTGGCCAAGGTGCTTTCAAAATATTTGTTCGATACCGATGATGCTTTGATTCGTATTGATATGAGCGAATACATGGAGAAATTCGCTGTGTCGCGTCTGATCGGAGCGCCTCCGGGATATGTGGGTTATGAAGAAGGCGGGCAGCTGACCGAAAAAGTGCGCCGCAAGCCGTTTAGCGTAGTATTGCTCGACGAAATCGAAAAGGCTCATCCCGATGTGTTTCATCTGCTGCTGCAGGTGCTCGACGATGGCCAGCTGACCGACAGTCTGGGTCGCAAAGTCGATTTCAAGAACACCATCATTATTATGACCTCGAATATCGGAACGCGGCAACTGAAGGAATTCGGCTCCGGAGTTGGGTTTGCAACCACTTCAAAAGAGTCTTCCAAAGCCGGCTATGCCAAAAGCGTTCTTGAAAATGCACTGAAAAAAGCATTTGCCCCTGAGTTTCTGAACCGTATTGACGATGTCATTATTTTCAACAATCTTGAAAGATCCGAAATTCACAAGATTATTGATATTGAAATGTCAGGTGTTTTGAAACGTTTGCTTGAAAAAGGAATTACACTGAAACTGACTGACGAAGCCCGTGACTTTATTGTTGAAAAAGGATGGGATCCCAACTACGGGGCGCGTCCATTGAAACGGGCCATTCAGAAATACATCGAAGATCCGCTGGCCGAAGAATTAATCCGGCGGGGCATAAACTCTCCAACGGATATCGTAATGGATTATTTCAACGAAAACGATGAACTGACCATTACCTCTTCGGAACAGACAAAATCCTTATCAGGCTCAGAAACGGACAAAGAGAGTCAGAGTTAAGTCTGTATCAGGCTTTCAGCAGTATGATTGAAACAACCGTTATAAAATGGTTGTCGTTTCAAAAAAACCATTAATTTTGCACCCCGAACATTGAACTAATTATTATGGCGAATCAAAGCACCCCTTCCGGTGATGAAAGACTTGAGAGCATTGGAAAATCTCTTTCGAAAGCAGAACAGTTTCTGGTTGATAATAAAAAAATCATTACATACATCGTTGGTGGAATAGCCATTCTTATTCTGGGCTACTGGGCTTACATGCAGTTTATTCACAAGCAAAAAGTACGGCTGGCATAAAGCGACTTGTACATG
>CAYSCE010000244.1:0-892 GCA_964429475.1 uncultured Bacteroidaceae bacterium
GCTGCTTTCGGCGTATATGCGCGAAGAAAAACAAATTATTCCGAATGATGTTCCCTATTTTGAAAACGAAACGGATTATCGCAGCAACATATCAAACGCGCTTGCAGAGCAATTTTACAAACGTCATGGAGTGATGAAAACGGAGCCGGCGTTTGAGCTGGGTAATGATCATCGTGGAAATAATTTAATGACAACAAAATTATGTCTGCGCTATGAAACGGATTGTTGTCCGACTTATCTCCGCCAGCTGCGCAGCGGACAAGAAAAGGCTTGTCCGGAGCGCGATCCACTATTCCTGGCGCTGGGAGAAAAAACGTTCAGGCTTGAATACGATTGCCGGAATTGTGTGATGAAAATCGAAGAGGCATAGGACATGGATAGACTTTCGCTCTCGCGCTGATTCTCGCTCTGTAGATGGCATGCGGCACAACGCACAATGCTCAACGCTCAACGCACAAAGC
Source organism: uncultured Bacteroidaceae bacterium (assembly GCA_964429475.1). GTDB lineage: Bacteria > Bacteroidota > Bacteroidia > Bacteroidales > DTU049 > GWF2-43-63. Next base: position 462 of record CAYSCE010000244.1, read on the forward strand.
CTGACGCCTGTTGCCTGATGCACAACGCACAATGCACAACGCACAAAGCCTGACGCCTGTTGCCTGTTGCCTGTTGCCTGATGCACAAGGCCTGTCGCCTGATGCCTGATGCACAACGCACAATGCTCAACGCACAAAGCCTGACGCCTGTTGCCTGTTGCCTGTTGCCTGTTGCCTGATGCACAAAGCCTGTCGCCTGATGCCTGATGCACAACGCTCAACGCTCAACGCACAAAGCCTGACGCCTGATGCCTGACGCCTGATGCCTGATGCACAACGCACAATGCTCAACGCACAATGCCTGACGCCTGTTGCCTGTCGCCTGATGCCTAACGCACAAAGCCTGACGCCTGTTGCCTGATGCCTGATGCCTAACGCACAACGCACAATGCTCAACGCACAATGCCTGACGCCTGTTGCCTGTCGCCTGA
>CAYSCE010000244.1:992-5108 GCA_964429475.1 uncultured Bacteroidaceae bacterium
TGCCTAACGCACAACGCGGACCTGCCTGGCTGCAGACAGGATAACGCGGATAACTGAAAACAATCCTGATAAACGCTGTGCTCTCGCGCTGTGCGCCGCGGCGGACTAACTCTGGCGGTTGGGTGTAGTCTTTTTAAACGGAGTTGTGGGGTTGAGTCTCCAGACTCAACCCGCAGGAATTACTTTTTCAGACTACACCCAACCGAATAAAGGCATTGATCGCTGTGCGCCGCGGCGGACTGACGGCTGACTGCTGAAAGCTGAACCGCCGCGCATACTGACAACTGATTGATGAAACGGATGAAACATCCTACGTCAAAGTGGCAAAAATACGAATTTTTAAAAAACAGGTAAAAAGCTGATACATTTTTTACAAAAAAGTGGTTTTGACTTTCTAATTTTGCAAAAAAGCGCCTTATGGAAAAACTGTTGCCTAAAATCAAAAAAGAGTTGGCCGATTATGGAATTGAAGCGGCTGGCGAATTATTTTACAATCTTTCCTACGACGAATTATTCAAACACGAAACCGACAAATCATTGGAAGGTTATGAACGGGGGTTTGTAACAAATCTTGGAGCTGTAAACGTCGATACCGGCATTTTTACCGGTCGTTCGCCCAAAGATAAATACGTTGTGTACGAAACGGAAAGTGCCGATAACATCTGGTGGGCCGGCGAAGGCCGCAAAGGAAGCGATAACAAGCCTATCTCTCAGGAAGTCTGGCAGGATTTGCTTACCACCAGTCAAAAAGAATTGAATTCGAACAAGAAGCTCTATGTGATGGATGCCTATCTGGGCGCCAACGAAAACACCCGTCTGAAAATCCGGGTTGTCACCGAAATCGCATGGGGAGCTCATTTTGTAAAGAACATGTTTATTCGTCCTTCGGACAGTGAACTCGAAAATTTCAAACCGGATTTTGTGATGTTGCATTCCTGCAAAACCGTCAATCCGAATTGGGAAAGTCAGAAACTCAACAGCGATGTATATGTGGCCTTTAATATTAAGGAACGTATGGCTGTTGTGGGTGGTACCTGGTATGGCGGCGAAATCAAAAAAGGTTTCTTCAGCATTATGAATTATTTCCTGCCGCTGAATGGTATGGCGTCGATGCATTGCTCGGCCAATATGGGTAAAAACGGCGACACCGCCATTTTCTTCGGTCTCAGCGGTACCGGAAAAACCACATTGTCGGCCGATCCCGATCGTTTCCTCATCGGTGATGATGAACATGGCTGGGACGACGATGGCGTCTTCAACTTCGAAGGTGGCTGTTATGCCAAATGTATCAATCTGAGCAAGAAAAATGAACCGGATATTTACGAAGCTATCCGTCGCGATGCGCTGCTCGAAAATGTAGTTTACGACGAAAAATCCGGCGAAATTGATTTTGCCGATCAAAGCAAAACCGAGAATACACGCGTGTCGTACCCGATTCATCATATCCGCAACATCGTTACACCGGTGTCGCGTGGCACTCATCCGAAAAAGGTCATTTTTCTGACGGCAGATGCTTTCGGTGTATTGCCGCCGGTAGCCAAGCTTACACGCGATCAGGCCATGTATTATTTCATGAGCGGTTTTACCAGCAAACTGGCCGGAACCGAGCGTGGCGTAAAAGAACCAACACCAACATTCTCGGCATGTTTTGGCGCTGCTTTCCTGATGCTGCATCCGGCTGTGTATGCACAGGAACTTGCCAAGAAAATGGATGAGCACAATGCCACCGCATATCTTGTAAACACTGGATGGATCGAAGGTCCGTACGGTACCGGACGTCGCATTGACTTGCCGAGCACCCGAAAAATCATCGATGCCATTATCGATGGTAGTATTGATGAAGCGCCGATGGAAGAACTGCCGTTCTTTGGTTTGATGATTCCGAAAAAGCTCGGCGATGTGGATCCGAAGATTCTGAATCCGCGCAACTCGTGGAAATATCCGGCACAATACGACAAGCAGGCACAGATGCTGGCCGACAAATTCATTGATAACTTCCAGCATTTTACCGATATTGACGAAGGTAAACGTCTGGTGGCTGCCGGTCCGCAGAATGCCATGATGAAGCAGTATTACGAGTATTATAAGGAAAGAATCGGCAAACTCGAACGCAATCATCAGAAAGAGCTGCAGCGTTTGAAAGATCAGATTTACATTCTGCAGAATGCTTTCAGCGAATATATTTCGTTTAATTCCATCAACTCGACATACAAAAAGCGTGAGCTGAAGCGCCATTTGCCGGTCAACATTTTCATTGATACCGAAGATCAGGCAAATATCGAAAAGGTACACGAAGCTTTGCTCGATATTCTTGAAGCATCGGGATTTACATTTTACAATCCGAACAAAAAAGCCGAAAGAGTGAGCGAGCGCATGGGCATTTCGAAAGAGCCGATGACCATGCGTCAGGTGCATGAGCGTATTGATGAAATTTACAGCATGTTGATTGGCAACAGCGACAAAAATGTTGAATTGGGAAAAGCGATTCTTCGTTTCAAGATAGAGTCATCTTCAGCCAGAAACATCATTCTCAAAACAGGATCATTGCTTGTTGTCAAAACTCCGGATGCCGATGGCGGACCGGAATTTCATGTAGCCAAGCTGCCAATTTCGGCGCTGATACATCTCGACAAGCATCCCGAACTGCTCCAGGATCCCGAAGAAATCATCCGGGAAATGAATACCTTCAGTTTGTAAACCAACCTGAAGTAAAGGGTGAAAGCGGGCTTCGAAAGAGGTCCGCTTTTTTTGATTTGCATCGAATGCTCCAACTGAATATTGAACCTGTCTGCCGGCCAGGCAGGCAAGGAACAAGGAGGGATGAAGTATGAAGTAAGTTTGAAGTAATAATCCTTCAATATTCTCACTTCCTTGTTCAGAGTTCATGAAGTTGGGATTTCATAGAAAACCTACGCAGCACTTATACCGCAAACTGATTTCTTTCGACCGTTAAAACAAAATATTTGCATTTTCGGTATTGGTCTGTTATATTTGACCTTCGGATTTTAAATATCATTCTCTAAGTATAACTCAATGATTATTGTATGAAAAGAATTTTACTCTTCGCATTTATTTGTGCAACATTGCAGCTTTCCGCACAGAATCTGCAGTTTCAGTGGGTGAAACAGATTCCCGGCGCTGCGCGGATTGTTACAGACTCACACGATAATGTTTACATTGCAGGCAAGTTTGCCGACACATTAAGCTATGAGGGAAACGTACTCATCTGCGACAGCACTGATGGTCCATACGACGCCTTTGCAGCCAAGTTCGACAGTCTTGGAAATATGCTTTGGGCAAGGCAAATCAGTGGCTGGGATATGGAAGACATTCAGGATATTTGTGTTGATCATGACGATAACCTGATTATCAGCGCCTCGTTTATATACACTGCCATTATTGAGAATGACACCATTACAGGAAATTACGGGGCTCATAATATTCTGCTGATAAAATATCTTTCAAACGGAGACCTTGACTGGTACACGGTTCCTGTAACAACTGAATCCGGCTGTATTCATATATACAAAACAGTTGTCGACAACGACAACAACATAGTGTTTAGTGGTGGCGGATCAATTTATGATATGCATTTCACCGACACCGTTCTCGACGTTAATGTAGCGCCTCGCTTTATGGCGAAGTTTTCTCCGGACGGAGATTTTATCTGGGTTCAGGGTCAGCAGCCAATTATTCATCAAATGGATATCGGACCTTCGGGCAATATCATATATATTGCCGACTCACTACTTATTAAAAGCGATTCCCAGGGCAATACGATCTGGACACAACCATTATTTATTTCAGTAGTTCAAAATGATGACCATGCTTTACTGGCATTGGATGAGGCCGATAATATATACATGGCCGGGAGTTTCAGCGATACAGTTTCTGTAGGTTCCGATGTTTTTGTCTCAAAAGGATATAATGACATTTTGGTTGTCAAGCTGAATTCTGATGGGAATTATGTGTGGGGTTATCAATGCGGCGGCCCTGAGTCCGACTCGCCGAGCATGTTGTGTGTAAATCTTGACAGAGTGGTTCTTGCCGGAGATTTCAGAGAAAAAATTTATATTGAAAACGACAGTATTGTATCACCATGGACATTGCCATATT
>CAYSCE010000245.1:0-5099 GCA_964429475.1 uncultured Bacteroidaceae bacterium
ACAACCAGACAATTATTTTTTCCGTCACCGATTTTTTCAACGCTTTCAGATACTTTGGTTTTCTGAGCCTGCGCCGGTAAAATAATGGCGGCTAATGCTACTATCATTAAAAAACGCTTCATGATGATTATTTTTTTGTAAAAGTACAATTTTTGCCCGAACTGAGAAAATGTCGGTGCTTTCTTTGGCTTTTTCCGTACATCTTTTAACTTATTTCGTTACAATCGTTACAGGCGTTACAATCGTTACAGGCGTTACGCATTGTGCGTGGAGTTTATCACGCCGTCCGCCGCGGCGGATCAGCTTTCAGCAAGTCGCTTATTAGTAGTGAGAGGCGATCCTTTGCTGAATCACAACTATTTGTCTTTGTAAAAACAACACTTAACGGAGTTTATAAACTTTACGAACTTTTTACTTTTTACTTTTTACTTTTTACTTGCGAAGCGTTATGCGCCGCGCGCCGCCTGCCCTGTACCGCACGCCGCCTGCTCTATGCCGCCCGCCCTATGCCGCCTGCCCTATGCCCTATGCGTTGCGCTTTGAGCCTCGTGCCGCATGCTTTCGTATCTTTGCAAAAAACCAAGTCGATGGCACTCATCAAAAAAGTAAATGGTATATTACCTGTGTTTGGCTCTGATTGCGTGATTGCAGAAAACGCCACCATCACCGGCGATGTCGTTATGGGCGACCACTGCAGCGTGTGGTTCAATGCTGTTATCCGTGGCGATGTGCATTCAATCCGCATTGGCAATAATGTAAACATTCAGGATAATGTGGTTGTGCACTGTACCTATCAGAAATCTCCGGTAAATATCGGCAACAACGTCTCTATAGCTCACAGCGCGATTGTACATGGATGCACGATACACGACAATGTGCTGATTGGAATGGGTGCTATTGTCATGGATGACGTAGTTATCGAAAGCAACTGCATCATTGCAGCCGGAGCGGTTGTTACAAAAGGGACCCACGTAGAAAGCGGCTCTGTGTATGCAGGTATGCCGGCCAAAAAAATCAAATCAATTGATAAAGCCCTCCTCGAAGGTGAAGTGACGCGGATTTCGGAAAACTATATGATGTATGCCGGCTGGTACGATGAAGGACTGTAGAGTTTAGAATGTTGAGAGAGGATTTTTGATTTTTGAAGTGAACATCGAATACTGAACATCGAACACCGAACACCGAACACTGAACACTGAACACCGAACCTGTCTGACGCCAGGCAGGCAAGGAATGATTGAAGTAAGAAGGATGTAATGAATCATGAACCTGTCTGCAACAGGCAGGCAAGGAAGTTTGAAGTTAAGGCCAGAAGTATTTGAATTACCGTTCTACTTGAATAACTTTACGAACTCTTCAAAAACAATGAACGATTCCGGGTTTTATAGCATTATTTAATACTGTTTACATTATGCAATTGTCCCAGACAGCGCAGAATTTCATTATGGTCGCCGTGCCACCAGTGCAGCCCGCTGCCTTCGCAAATTGAGTAATCTTTGCAGTTGGCGCACTGTCCGGTTTTAGTCCAGCTGCGGTTGCGCATGATTTCGAAGCGGTTGTTCCAGACATCCGGAAAATCATCTTTATAAATATTGCCTTGTGCCATACTGCGGTCCACATTCGGGCAGGCCGAAATGCTGCCGTCGGCCAGAATGGATGCGATGTGTATGCCTGCGCGGCAAAAGAAAAATCCGTCGCGGACTTTTTCTTCGTATGCACCAACCCAGGCCTCGCAGCTGAACGATGTTTTCATGCGTTTGTCCTTGCGCTTATCGACAATAAAATCCATCAGAAATTTCAATTGTTCGTCGGTAAGCGAAAGGTCTTTGTCGTTGGCAGCGCGCCCGATGGGCGTTATAGTAAATAGTCGCCACGACTTAATGCCTGTCTGCAACAGGGTTTGATGAATTTGATCCAGCTCGCCGATGTTTTTCTGATTCACACAGGTGACCACATCGGCGTTTAGCCGCGGGCTTGACGAAATGAGCTCAATGGCATTCAGTGCAGCATCGTAGCTGTACTGTGAATTCCGCATCCACTCATGTGTTCCGGCCATGCCGTCAAGACTGATGGTGACTGAGCCCATGCCGGCATTCAGCAGTTTGTTGTGCATTTCATTATTGTACAAAACGCCGTTCGACACAATACCCCAGCGGAAGCCGTTTTCACGGAGTTTGAATCCGCATTCGGCCAGATCGCTCCGTAGCAGGGGCTCACCGCCTGTCATGATGATTATGACAGAGTCTTTTTTATATTGCTTTTGGAGGTGTTTTATGGCCTTGAGAAAATCGTCGAAAGGCATATCGGGCAACTGACTGCTTACGGTGCAATCGCTTCCGCAATGACGACAGTTGAGATTGCAGCGCTGTGTGCATTCCCAGAACAGATAGGACAACTGGTGCAGATCAGCTTCGTTATGCCGGAACTGCAGGTGGTTTTTTTGTCGGAATGAGCGGAGCAATGAAACGTGATTTATTGATTGGCGGGAAGATGAATAGTAAAGCCCGCTTCGGGCAACGATGTCATTACAGTGTCCTTGCTTTGAAAGTGTCCGAAAGTATTGGTATCGGCATCAGAAAACGACAACGCATATTGCCTGGCGGCCGGAATGTAGCAATTGAAGTTGCCGGCTGAATCAGTTGTGATAACCTGTTCACTGCCATTTACACTAACCTTGATTCCCTGAACAGGAGTATTGGTCGAGTCGGCCAGAACGGTTCCTTTAAGCAACACGTCGGCTTTTCTATCCATTGGAGCACCATAGCAAGCCTGAAATACAAACAATGCTGTTGAAAAGCTTAAAAAGCCAAAAACATTGCGGCGGATTTTTTTGTAGTTGGGTTTCATAGATTATTTTATTGAACAAATATAAATATTTTTTTCGAAAGCCGGATTAAAAATTTCAAGTTTATTTATTTGGACAAATAAACGCTTGGATTCACCTACAAATATGCAATTTTAATAAGATACAGATTGAAAACTAATATTTTTTTCACAAGTGATGCTGCTATGAAAATTTGTGTAAATTTGCCCTCTACATACAAGGTATTATGGCTGAAACAACAACAGGTAAAATTGCCCAGATCATCGGACCGGTGATTGATGTGGTTTTTGAACGTGAAGAGGATCTTCCGAATATTTATAATGCATTGACTGTTCAACGCGAAAGTGGTGAAACCATCGTGCTGGAATGTCAGCAGGACATTGGTGAAAACACGGTACGTGCCATCGCCATGGATGCTACCGACGGTCTGTCGCGCGGTATGACGGTTGTAAATACCGGTCAACCAATTGCTATGCCCGTTGGCGATCAGATCAACGGTCGTCTTTTTAATGTTATCGGAAACGCGATTGATGGACTGCCCGCGGTAAACAGAGATAAAACCTATGCGATTCACCGCGAACCGCCGAAATTTGAAAATCTCAGCACATCGTCTGAAGTTTTATATACAGGTATCAAAGTTATTGACCTGATTGAGCCTTATTCAAAAGGTGGAAAAATCGGTCTCTTCGGTGGTGCCGGAGTAGGAAAGACCGTTATTATTCAGGAACTCATTAATAATATTGCCAAGCAATACAGCGGATTTTCCGTTTTTGCCGGCGTTGGTGAACGTACCCGCGAAGGCAATGACCTTTTGCGAGAAATGATCGAGGCTGGTCTTGTCAATTATGGCGACGAGTTCAAGCATAGTATGGAACAGGGTGGCTGGGATCTATCTAAAGTGGATACCGAAAAACTCAAGAGCAGCCTTCTTTCCATGGTGTTCGGTCAGATGAACGAACCGCCGGGAGCTCGTGCACGTGTAGCTTTGAGCGGTCTGACCGTTGCTGAATATTTCCGCGATGGTGACGAAAAATCGGGCGGACGCGACATTCTGTTCTTCATTGATAATATTTTCCGTTTCACACAGGCTGGCTCCGAAGTATCAGCTTTGCTTGGTCGTATGCCGTCAGCAGTAGGTTATCAGCCAACACTGGCAACCGAAATGGGTATTATGCAGGAACGTATTACCTCAACCAAACGTGGTTCTATCACTTCAGTACAAGCGGTGTATGTACCGGCCGATGACCTTACCGACCCGGCACCTGCAACCACTTTTGCTCACCTTGATGCCACCACCGTGTTGAACCGTAAAATTTCCGAGCTCGGTATTTATCCGGCTGTGGATCCGCTCGATTCAACATCTCGTATTCTCGATCCGAACATTGTTGGCGAAGACCATTACAATACTGCTCAGCGTGTGAAAAACATCCTGCAGCGTCTGAAGGAACTTCAGGATATCATTGCTATTCTGGGTATGGATGAGCTTTCGGAAGAAGACAAGCTGGTGGTGCACCGCGCCCGTCGTGTACAGCGCTTCCTTTCACAGCCATTCTATGTTGCTACGCAGTTTACCGGAATTCCGGGTGTGTTTGTCAGCATCGAAGATACCATCAAAGGCTTCAAAATGATTCTTGACGGCGAAGTGGACGAATATCCCGAAGCTGCTTTCAACCTTGTTGGAACCATTGAAGAAGCGATTGAAAAAGGTCGCAAATTGCTTGAACAATCGAAATAACCTGCCGTATGCGCATCGAAATTGTCAGCCCTGAAAAACAACTGTACGCCGGCGAAGTCAGCATGGCTCAATTCCCTGGTACCGAAGGTTCGTTTCAGGTATTGAATAACCATGCTCCGATGATTGCTACCATTGCTGCCGGAGCCATTCATGTCCGCACCGAAAACGGAGCCGAAGAGCAGATTGAGGTCCGGGGCGGTATTGTGGAGGTTCAGAAAAACAAAATTCTGGTTCTGGCCGAATAGTCTTTTGGTTTTATACCATAAAATGCTTTCTCAAAAAACCGGTGCGCCGGTTTTTTTTATATCTTTGCCATTGAAAATAATATAATTATGATTCGCAAACTCGTTTTTATCGCTTTCCTTTTTGTCTCGGCTTCTGCTTTGGCGCAGGAAAATGTTGTCGATGATATTCAGATCACTTCAGACGGAAAAACGCTGACAATCAAAATTGATGACCCAAAAGCTACTAAGTTTGATTTACTGATTTATAAAACGTACGAAGAAATTAAAAATCAGCGTTTTGACGGCATGATTATAA
>CAYSCE010000246.1:0-5070 GCA_964429475.1 uncultured Bacteroidaceae bacterium
AACAAAAACACTATTGACATGAAAGCTTTAATTATACTGTTCACCACTTTGTTTCTAAGCCAAATTCTGAATGCCCAGGTTAAAGAGCTACCGGAACAGTCTGACACAGCAACTATACAGAATTCTTCACAAAAATACATGAAAAAGGCCCCAGTTGAACAATATAATTATTCAACAAAAATCATGTATTCGCCAAAACAATTTGAAAGGGCAAAAGAAGTTTCAATCCTCATTGAACAGAAAAAAACAGAATTACAAAACGCCACTGATGAAATTCAAAGATTAGTTTTAGAGAGGGATATCCGCAATCTGGAAGAAGAACTCAGCACACTACCGAAGCCAATAATCAGAGAACAAAATTCTCAAACAGATTAATCACAAAAACCTGCATTATGAAACGCACATTATTACATATAACATTTGCTTTTATCATCTCAGGTTTATTAAATGCACAAACCTATGAAATGGATGCAAATAATGGACAGACTATTTCAACCTGTTCTGGTACATTTTATGACTCCGGAGGCAGTGGAAGCAATTATACCAACAACGAAAACTATACTGTAACGTTTATGCCGGCAACAAGCGGAGCAATGCTTTCCTTCAATTTCACAAGTTTCTATACTGAATCAGGATATGATTATTTATATGTATTTGATGGCCCCAACACTTCTTCAACGATGATTGCATCATACAATGGCGGACCGGGTACAGCTACTATAACAGCTACCAATCCAAGCGGTGCATTAACTTTTCAATTTATTTCAGACAATACCACAAATCGCTACGGATGGAGTGCTACAATATCATGCTCCACACCAGCACCAACCAATGACAACTGCAGCGGCGCCATTTCCCTTTTTTCAGGGCTGGTTTGCAACAAGGTTACCGGAACATTGGCCAACGCAACGGTTTCAACGCCTGCATCAACTTGTTCTACCAACGAAGACGTCTGGTATTCATTCGTAGCTTCATCAACCACTGAATCCATCAACGTGTCCAGCGGCTCAGATATGGATGCCGTCATTCAGCTTTACTCCGGAACATGTGGAACATTAACATCGCTTCAATGCCAGAATTCAACAGGCGTTGGAGCTATTGAAACGCTTACTTACACAGGTCTAACAGTTGGCACAACCTATTACGTCAGGGTGTTTAACTACAGCGCAACCAATCCCACCGATCCCATATTTGACATTTGTGTTACCAGTACCGGCGGACAAACCTATTATCAGGGAACCAATGGTCAGCAAGGAACTTACATCAGTCATTGCATGGAAAACATCACTAATGGCGCGACATCGTATTTTGTTGACAATGGAGGCGCGACCGGTAATTACAGCAGTAACATCAACAGCATTTACCGCGTTTTTTGCCCGAATACAATAGGCCATTGCGTACGAGCCACCGTAACAGCAATGGATATCTCCGATAATTGGGGATCTACCTGTTATGATTATTTATTTGTTCAGAACGGGCCAACACAAAACAGTACAATACTTTGGAGAGGATGCAGAACCATGGCATCTCCAATCACTACTACAGGATCATGGAATGGTGGTGTATGGACAAGTTCAGATCCCAGTGGCTGTCTTAGTTTCAGATTTTTTTCCGACAATATTGATACTTATTCAGGATGGAACATTGCATTGACTTGTGAAACATGCACAGCTAATCAGGACACTTTTGCCGACTGCGACCACTCCATCCCAACCTGCGGAAATACAAGTTTCTCTGGCTCCAGCAACGGACCAGGAATATCCTCATCATGCACTGGAGGATGTCTCTTGGGCGAAAGTTATGCAACATGGTATTTTTTTGAAATTGCCACATCCGGAACATTGTCATTTGAGATTGATCCAATTGTTTCAACAGAAGATTATGACTTTGCTTTATATCAAGCATCCGGATGCTCAAATTTGCCGGCTCCCATACGCTGTTCCTATGCATCTGAAACAGGAAGCACAGGATTGTTGTCAACAGAAACAGACGAATCCGAAGGAGCTACCGGAAACAGCTTTGTCAAATCGCTCAATGTTACTGCTGGTGAAATTTACATACTCAACATCAGTGCATGGACGGCTGGAGCATCTGGATATGACATTAATTTCTCACTTGGATCCGGCGCATCATTCAGAGATTGTGACGAAATAGGTCTCCCCGTTGAGCTCCTCTCTTTCACCGGAGAATGCAAAAATAATCACAGCGAGTTAATATGGCAAACTGCATCGGAGACCAATTGTGACTATTTTGCCATCATGAAATCGACCAACAATACAGTATGGAAAACGGTCGGATATGTGATGGCCGCCGGAAACAGCAATACACCGCGAAACTATTTTTTCACCGATCCGGAAGAAAACGATGGTTCGGTGTATTACAAACTGAAAACGGTAGATTTCGACGGCAGCTCGGAATACGGTCCACTGCTGGCGGTTACCTGCGGCGAAAAAGAAAACCTTTTTGAAGTCAGCATTCTGTATAACAATGAGGAGGGTTTCACCACGGTAAATTTCACGTGTGTTGAAGGCGATGACTACACGGTGACATTGATGTCCATGAATGGGCAACTGGTTTTCAGGCAAACGCTTGAGGCGGCTTCCAATATGGTTTCTGTAGATATTCCGACTGCTGCATTAAACTCGGGCGTGTATTCACTTTCCATTACATCAGCCAAATCGGTGTATGGGACGAAGGTGTTTATTCATTGATTCAGCCACTAAGTCTCAAAGACACAAAAATTATACACCACTGTGTTCGCGGTCACTGTCCTTCAATGCACCTTTATAACTTTGCAACTTTCAACTTTATAAACTTCTTCAGTGGTGGGATCTCGCCGAAAACCTTCGAAGCCCTTGCTGAGACCGCGACCACGTGAAACGTGGCAAGAGGAGAGACCCCGGAGCTATCGTCCGGGGACTTGGTAGTCTAAGCCGGGCGTGCATCGATGATAACTGATTCAGTGGCGTACTAAGTTCCCGGTCACAGATTGTGATTCAGCTTCTGCTACCGTGCCGGGATCTCTTCGAAAACCTTCGCAGCTCGTACACTCTTTCTTCCGCGAATTACGCCAATCTTCGCGAAAGATTTTGCTTCACTCAGCAGGTCTTATGAACGCTAACCCGCCGGCATCAGTCACTGTCGTGACATGATGGGCGGACAGGTGCGAATCACCCTTCACCGGAGGTGAAGAATGATTCAGGTGGGAATCGCTCGCAAAGAGCGCAAAGGCGCAGAGATATTTGCTACAATTGTCGCGCAGAGAGCGCAGGGGCGCAGAGGTGATTTGCCACCAGGGACACCAAGACACAAAAACTGAATATTGAACAAAGAACCTGTCTGACGGTTTAACTGCAACAGGCAGTCAGGCAGGCAAGAAAACACAAAGTTTGAAGTGAATTTCGAAGTGTTACATCTTTGCAAAATCAATTCCTATGCGACATGCAGACACATACATATCGGGCAACTATTTTGTTAATACTGAATTCTGAATTTCTGTTTTCAATGTTGAACTATATAATGTATAACATGATGATAAACGTGTTTTTCATGTTCAAATACAAGTTTTTCATCTATAATTTTCAACATCCAGTCTGTTCAAAACAAACATGTTCAAAAAACACATATATCTCTATCTGTCTTATATTCAGCATGTAAAATTGTTAAAGTCCGCACCAACACTTTTAACCAGAGCGCCCATTTCGTCACTTAGCACAGTTATTTGGGGTTATAGTCATGTTGAACGTTCATTTTCGCAGTTTATTTACTGTGCTTTCTGCGCCTGACTTCTGCTCAGCGCTGAATGTTTTTTTATGCAATCCCTTTATAACAGCCATTTCCAGAAAGTATTGCGTTTAAAAAATATACGTTATGAAGAAACTTTATTCGTTTAAATCGGGAATATTGAGCCGGCTGGTGATTGGGTTGGGGTTGGTGGTGATGTTCAATCTGAATGTTTTTGGTCAGGTTACTATTACAAAACCATCGCTTTCGTTTGATGCTTGTAATGCATTCCCAATTGGCTTCCAATCACTGGGAAATATAGTTATAACTGAAACCGTTAGAAATGATTTTGCCGACGCCGCAGGAACGTATTCTATTATCTTAACGGCTCCAACAGATTTTGAATTTAACACATCATCAGGCACTGCAAGTTTAACTTTGGCAAAAGACCTCTCTGGCGTTTCAATAACCAGTATTACTGCAACCAGCATCACAATTACATATACAAATGATGGTTCTCCAAATAACGGTTCTGATCAAATTACTGTTAGCGGTATTATGATCAGAGCTACCTCCGCTCCTGCCTCTGGAAATATTACCCGAACTGGAGGTTCCGCTATTGTAACTGGATTTGGTTCTGGAACATCCGTGGCCACACTTACTTTCAACAACACTACAACCCCCACCCTCACCGCCCCGGCCAACGGCTCCACCCTTGCCTGTAATGCCACCAGCACTACTCTTTCCTGGAGTGCCGGCGGGTGTACTCCGCTGTATGATGTATATCTTGGAACTGCAAATCCGCCCGTGACTCTGGTCAGCAACGATCAGACGGCAACAAATTACAACGCCACCGGACTTTCGCTTGGAACTACGTATTACTGGAAAGTTGTTCCTGCCACCGGAAGCTTGAATGAATCTACAGTTGGGTCTTTCACAACTGTAGCACCAACAGCACCGGTTGCGCCCGATGTAATGCGATGCGATGCAGGATCAGTTACCTTAGGTGCCAGCGGCGGGTCATCTTCCAACTATTTTTGGTACAATGCCGCTGCCGGAGGAAATTATTTGGGCACAGGAAACACATATACAACTCCAAGTATTGCTGTTACCACGCCATATTATGTGGAATGTGCTGATTTGGGTTCTGAAACATCGCTTAATAGCGGCTTAACAGTGGTAACTGGCGCCCTTAGCGCTAATTCGTTTGCAGCCTATAACATCACAAACCTCTCATCTGATCCTTTAATTGTTACTCAAATATCAATCCGGGTAAACGAAGGGGGAGTTTCTCGAAACTTTCAGGTATATTACCGAACCGGTACCTTTTCTGGCAATGAAGCCATT
>CAYSCE010000247.1:0-5065 GCA_964429475.1 uncultured Bacteroidaceae bacterium
CCTTGGCTGTATCGAACTTCCCGGTGTTTGTAAATTCAGCAGGTTTTTCAGGAATCGCATCCGGCGTTGTAATAAAACCGGCTACAGCACTTGCTGCAACGATGGCCGGCGATGCCAGATATACAAAACCTTTTCCCTGTTTACCGGCAAAATTGCGGTTACCTGTTGACAGTGTTACTTCATCAGGACCATTCTGTCCAACCTGACCAGCAGCGCATCCTGCGCAACCGGCGTTGGAAACCATGGCACCAGCATCTTTGAAAATCTGCACCAGACCTTCTTCGAGGCATTTATTCCAGATTTCATTTGTAGAGGGAACTATCTTCATAACAACGCCAGGAGCCACTTTGCGTCCTTTCAGAATAGCTGCGGCAATGCGCATGTCTTCCATACGGCCATTGGTGCAGCTTCCGATAAAAGCAGAGTCAATCTTGGTTCCTTTTTTACCTTCAACAGCTTCGTTGTCGTGCGGATGTCCGGGCAATGCAAGCATGGGTTTGAAAGATGTTACATCGATTTCATGCACTGCAACATATTCAGCATCCGGATCAGCTTCAATCATGTCAAATTTCTTTCCGCTGAGTTTTTCAATTTCATTCAGCAGTTGCTGGTTCGGCGGGAACAGCAGAATGATCACGCCCATTTCGGTTCCCATCGAAGCGATGGTGATTCTTTCGTCGAGTGTAAGGGCATCGACAGCTTCGCCATAAAATTCGACTGAATAACCAAGAAGTTTATTGGCGCCGAAAACCGAAAGAAGATTGAGCACAATGTCCTTTGCAGCTACATCGGCCGGACGTTTTCCCTTGAGAATAATTTTCACCGATTCCGGAACTTTGAACCAGACCGAGCCTTTGGCCCAGGTGGCAGCAATGTCCTGATCGCCCATGCCCTGACCAAAAGAGCCGATAGCGCCCATGATGTTGGCATGCGAGTCGGTGGAAACAAATGTCGAACCCGGCCATACAAGCCCTTTTTCAATGGCTAAATGTGTACCGATACCCGAGTCAATATCGTAGACTTTAATGTTGTTGTCGCGCGCAAACAAGCGGCAGTAATGCTGATTGGCCGCATACTTCTGATCGGAACCGGTCGGGTTGCAGTCAAAAGTAAAAACTGTTTTGGCAGGATCGGCGACTTTAAGGCCGTTGTCGACAATATTCTTCACCACATTGGCGCCGCCGAAATCACGCGCAGCGCGGGTGTCAATAAAGACGTCAACAATATCCCCGGGTTTTACTGTTTTCTGATTGCTGTGGTTAGCAATGATTTTTTCAATAAGAGTTTGTTTCATATCTGTGTTTTTATTGGAAGTCTATTGTGCAAAAAATGTCCATCCTTCGACGGAGTTTATCGCGCTGTTGACACTTCGACTCCGCTCAGTGTGACAGCAGGCAGGGCTCAGCATGACATTTTTAAGGTTCATAGAAAACTATTTCAAATACTTGTCAAGCCAGCCCTTGAATTCGCGCTGCCACAAAATGGCATTTTGCGGTTTAAGAACCCAATGGTTTTCTTCAGGAAAGAGAACAAGTTTGGATGGAATTTTTCTGATCTGCGCAGCAGTAAAGGCCTGCATGGCTTGTGTGTAGGCAATACGATAATCTCGTTCGCCATGGAAAATCAGAATCGGAGTGTCCCATTTGTCAACAAAAAGATGCGGGCTGTTGGCAAAGGATTTCTGCGCAATGGCGTTGTCTTTTTCCCAGAAAGCTCCACCCAGATCCCAGTTGACAAACCAGAGTTCTTCGGTTTCAAGGTACTGGCTTTCGAGATTAAACATGCCATCATGTGCAATGAAAGCTTTGAAGCGGCCTTCGTGATGTCCGGCCAGCCAGAAAATGGAAAAGCCTCCGTAGCTGGCTCCCACTGCGGCCATACGGTTTTCGTCGGACCAGGGTTCTTTCGAAACATCGTCGATGGCCGACAAATAATCCTTCATATTTTGTCCGCCGTAATCGCCACTGATCTGCTCAACCCATTCCTGTCCAAAGCCAGTTGTGCCGCGGCGATTCGGAGCAACCACAATATATCCGTTGGCGGCCATCATCTGGAAATTCCAGCGATAGCTCCAGAACTGACCTACCATTCCCTGCGGTCCGCCGGAACAATACAAAATGGTCGGATATTTTTTTGTAGGATCGAAATGCGGCGGATAAATCACCCAGGTCAACATCTCTTTTCCATCGGTGGTTTCCACCCAGCGCTCATCTACTTTACCCATGGTGAGCTGCGACAGTAATTCATTATTGATGAATGAAATTTCCTTGTCTTTACCAGTGGCCATTTCCACAGAATAAATTTCATCCGGTTTCGAAATACTGTGACGTTGTGCAATGAAATTTTTACCGCTGATTTCAAAGGCCACATAATCGCACATACCGGTGGAAATCTGCTTCATGACTTTGGTTGCCAGTGTCAGCGAATAAATGTGACGAGTTCCTTTCCAGTCGCTCATGAAATAAATAATCTTTCCATCGTTGCTCCAGCGCAGCTGTTCAGCACTCTGATCAAATTTTTCCGAGTAATTGGTTTTGGTTCCAGTTGCGATATCCAAAACAAATAAACGCAGTTTATCCGATTCATAGCCATCGCGTTCCATGCTTTCCCAGGCAAGTTTTTTACCATCGGGACTGAACACGGGATTCCAGTCATAGCCTTTCATTCCATCGGTCAGACAAGAGGTTTTCTTTGTGGTCAGATCATACAGGTACAGATCAGTATTGGTTGATAACGCATACTCAAGTCCGGTTTTTTTGCGGCAGGTGTATACAATTGACTTTCCATCGGGCGCCCAGCAAATCTGTTCAAGACCACCAAAAGGTTTCTGCGGAACTTCGTAGGGCTCACCCTGCAGCAAATCCGTTCCCGGTCCTACTTTGTTATCGGCAAAAGGAGCAACAAACAAATGGCTTTGGGTGGTTACCCATTCATCCCAGTGACGAAACATGAGATCATTGTACAGGCGCGCATTGGCTTTGTCGAGATCAGGATACGTATCCTGAGTTCCCGGCAATGCAAGGTCTTGTGTATAAGCCATGCTTTTTTCATCCGGTGAAACAATAAAACCACTGATTCCGCCGGCAATTGCCGACACCTGAGTACGACCCGTACCATCGGCTTTCATTTTAAAAATCTGCATATCACCATTGGCATCAGCTGTGAGAAAAAGTATTTCACCGGCTTTTGTCCAGACAGCATTGTATTCGCCGCCTTTTGAATTGGTAATATTTTTACGGTCCGAACCGTCAGGTTTCATTGTATATAGCTCGCGGTTTCCCTTATTTTGTTTCCAGTCGTAC
The DNA here is from genome assembly GCA_964429475.1 of uncultured Bacteroidaceae bacterium. Taxonomy (GTDB): domain Bacteria; phylum Bacteroidota; class Bacteroidia; order Bacteroidales; family DTU049; genus GWF2-43-63. The sequence goes on from CAYSCE010000247.1 coordinate 3,303, forward strand.
CAGGTGACACCAAACAGGATAGTCTGGTCTACCGGATTAATCTGGATTTCGGAAACACGGCCCATGCCCCACATAAGCTCGGGTGTCATGACATCGCTGGTGAGGTTGAATTTTTGCGGACCTATGATGCCGGTATTATCGTTTTGCGCACTCAGTGCTGAACACATGATGCTGAAAGCGGCAACTAAAATCAATCGAAGATGCTTCATAAAATTTTATTTTTTTCCTTCAATGCGATTGAGGCCATCTATGGCCAGATCGAAGTTTTCAATCAGTTTTAATGTTTGATTATAATCCTGACGGGCTTTGGAATACTGCTTCAGTTCTTCATAAGCGCGGCCCCGGTTGCAATATGCTTCGGCATATTTCGGATCCAACGACACTGCCTGAGAAAAATATTTCACAGCTTCCTGATATTTCTGAAAATACACCAGATTGATGTATCCAATGTTATGCAAAGCATAAGCTGTTTTTGTCGTTGTATTTTTCGGATCAATTTTAATGATCTTTTCATACTCAGCAATGGCTTTTTCAAAGTCGCGGTTTTCCTGCAGCCAGAAACCGTAATTGTAATGACCTTCCACATTATTGGGCTGAATCGTTGTTGCGGTGCGGTAATAACCACCGGCAAGCGAACTTTTCCTGAGTTCAAGCACATGGCCGAGCATAATGAATGCATCGTAATTATCGGGACCATACCTGGTTGCACTTTCAAGACTTTCGATGGCTTTAAGGGTGTCTTTCTTCTCAAGTAATGCATAACCCTTGATGAAAAAGGCTTGCGAATTATGCTCGTCAATACTCAGCGCATTGCTTGTATACAGAAACACTTTATCCAGATCGTTGAGAAACAGATTCAGCTCGGCAAGCTTCAGACTGGGTTCCGGATTAGCCGGATCCATTTCGAAAGCCTTCATGAGTTTGCGCTTGCAATAATCGATATTGCCCATGGCCAGATATACATCGGCCATCACAAGGTGATTTTTGGTGGCTTCAGGATTTAACTGTTCTGCTTTGCGAATGTCGGTGAGTGCTTTTTCATTTTCACCCAGCGACAAATACAACTCGGCACGCAGACGGTATAAGCTGTCAACCTTAGGATTGGCTGCAATTTTCTGATTGAGCTGTTCGAGCGGCGTCGCAGAAGAGTCTTTTCCATCGGTTTTATCACCCTTATTTCCACAAGAAACCATCGCCAGGAAAAAAATACCGGCGATGGTTGTCAGAAGCGAATATTTCAATTTCATTTCGCAGTGAGTTTTTCAATAATTTTCTTTTCGATTTCTTCGGACAATTCAGGATTATCGAGCAGTAAAGCTTTTACCGCATCGCGGCCCTGTCCCAGTTTAGTATCTTCGTAGCTGAACCACGAACCGCTTTTCTTGACGATGTTGAGCTCGACACCCATGTCGATAATTTCGCCTGTTTTGGAAAAGCCCTGACCATAAATGATGTCCAGCTCGGCCTGCTGAAACGGAGGTGCCACCTTGTTTTTCACAACTTTGACCTTGACACGGTTACCAATTACATTGTCGCCATCTTTCAGCTGGGCAATGCGGCGGATATCAATACGCACCGAAGCATAGAATTTAAGCGCATTTCCACCGGTTGTTGTTTCGGGGTTGCCAAACATAACACCGATTTTTTCGCGGAGCTGATTGATAAAAATACAGACACAGCGTGTTTTTGAAATGGTTCCGGTCAGCTTACGCAGAGCCTGTGACATCAGACGAGCATGAAGGCCCATCTTTGAATCGCCCATT
>CAYSCE010000248.1:0-5049 GCA_964429475.1 uncultured Bacteroidaceae bacterium
CGGAGCCCTGTGCGTTGTGCCCTGTGCTTTGTGCGTTGCGCCCTGTGCATTGAGCCGCACGCCGCATGCCGCATGCCTTATGCGTTGTGCTTTGTGCGTTGCGCATTAATTCGTACCTTTGCAACGATGAATTCAGACATGGAAAACGAAGAAGGACGGATGCTGCCGGTGATGGAGCAATTTCCGAGTTTGCAGGGCGAAGGCGTCAACACCGGCAAAGCTGCCTGGTTTGTACGTCTTGGCGGATGTGATGTCGGTTGCAGCTTTTGTGATGTGAAAGAATCGTGGAATCCCGAACTGCATCCGTTGATCCCGGCAGATAATATTGTTGAAAATGCGGTGCAGTCGGGACTTGGCGCCGTTGTCCTCACCGGAGGCGAGCCATTGAAATGGAATCTCGATTATCTGACATCGGCGCTGCATGCGCGATCGATTGAAATTTACCTGGAGACATCGGGCAGTGAAGCGCCATCGGGCACCTTTGACTGGATCTGTCTGAGCCCTAAAAAAAGTGTTGCGGTGCATCCGTATTGGCTTGCAAACGCGCACGAACTGAAAGTGATTATTGAAGAAGAAAACGACACGGTTTTTGCGGAGCGCACGGCCGCTGCGGTTTCGGACACCTGCGTTATTCAGTTGCAGCCCGAATGGAGTGTACGAAATGTAATATTGCCTTACCTTGTGCGTTACATCAATGAACATCCGCGCTGGCGGCTTTCGGTACAAACACATAAATACATCAAAATTCCCTGATGATGAAACATTTTCTGCTTGCCTTACTGATGATTGCCATCGGATACACTGCGCTGGCGCAGGATAAATCGCTTTCTTCGAAAAACAAACGCGCCGTTAAAGAATACAATAAGGGAGTTGAGGCCTTTAAAGCCAGAGAGGATGCCGATGCTGAAACGTATTTTTTGCAGGCACTGATTTATGATCCGAAATTTGTTGAACCCTGCATTATGCTGGGAACCCTTTATGAGGGACAGCGTCGTTGGAACAAAGCCATTGAGTTTTACGAAAAAAGCATTGCCATTGACAAAGACTTCTTTCCGAACACGTATATGATAGTTGCAACATTGCAGCATAAAACCGGTTTATATGAAGATGCGCTGCGCAATTACACCGCATATCTGCAAGTAAAAAATCTGAATCCCGGACCGAAGCAACAAGCCGAAATCGGCATCAAGAGCTGTAATTTCGCCATTGAACAAAAGAACAATCCAAAACCATTCAAACCCGTAGCTCTGGGCAAAGGCGTCAATACACAACATTCGGAGTATTTGCCGGCACTCACCGCGGATGAGGAGACCGTCATTTTTACACGATTGATTCCTGCAACCGGTGATGAATATGGTCCTTCGAAGCAGGAAGATTTCTACATGAGCAAGAAAGTAAACGGACAATGGAAGACGGCCGTTCCATTGAGCAAAAGGCTCAACAGTCCTTTAAACGAAGGCGCACACTGCATTTCGCCGGACGGACAGATTTTATATTTTACAGCCTGCAACCGTGAAGCCGGAAAAGGACAATGCGACATTTATATGAGTAAAATGCGCGATGGCGACTGGGATTATCCGGTTAATATTCAGGAATTGAACACTGCCGAATGGGAAAGCCAGCCCAGCATTACGCCCGACGGCAGGACCATGTATTTTGCATCGGGCCGGTACAAAAAAAACTACGATTTGTTTGTTAGCACCTTCAATGATTCCACCGGCTTATGGGGCGAGCCCAAAAGACTTCCGGACAATATAAATACAACCGGTGTTGAGCAGACGCCCTTTATTCATCAGGATGGTACTACTCTTTATTTCACCTCCGAAGGGCATCTGGGTATGGGTGGACAGGATATTTTTTACGCAAAAAAATTAACCGATTCAACCTGGAGCGATCCGGTAAATATTGGTTTTCCGATAAACACTTATGCCGACGAAGCCTGTCTGCATGTTTCGGCATCTGGGCAAACAGCGTATTTTGCGTCGGGCGATCTCGAAATAGAAAAAGGCGAAGCCTATAATATTGATATTTACAGCTTCGAACTATACCCCGAAGCACGACCGATTCCGGTTACCTATTTCAAAGGAATTGTATCGGATGCATTGACGGGAATAGCGCTGAAAGCCGCTTTCGAGCTGACTGATCTTTCAACCGGCCGCATTGTTACCCGCTCCAATTCCGATGAAAATGGATCGTTTCTGATTTGTATTCCCACAGGACGCCAGTATATGCTGAATGTTTCGAGCGACAAACATTTGTTTTATTCCGAAAATTTCAATTTGACAGAAGTCAGAACCAGCACCGATCCGTACATTAAAAATGTCGAAATGCAACCACTCAGCACAGGCGGCACCGTGGTGCTGAACAATATTTTCTTTGACACCGATAAAGCCGATCTGAAGCCGGAATCGTACATTGAGCTTGAAAAGCTGTACACGCTGCTGGTGAAAAATCCGACGATGAAAATTGAAATCAGTGGTCACACCGATAATACAGGCGCCAAACAGCACAATATGGTATTATCGGAAAACCGCGCTAAAGCAGTTGTTACTTACCTGACCGGAAAAGGAATTGCAGCAAACCGCATGACCTATAAAGGATACGGTGATACAAGTCCGATTACCACCAACGAAACACCGGAAGGCCGCGCCCAGAACCGCAGAACAGAACTTAAAATTATCAGCTACTGACCATGAACACCCTTGAACTAGTAAACAGCTGGAATCAGTCCACCAAAAAATACACACCTGCCGAAATTATTGAATTTGCTTTCAGGAACGTTGAGCCTTCATTCACCATGGCCACCAGCCTGAGTATTGAAGATCAATACCTGATGTTTCTGATTGTACAAAGCGGATTCAAATGCGATTTTTTTACTTTGGACACCGGACGACTTCCGCAGGAAACCTATGACACCATTGCTGCTACCGAGAAGCATTTCGGAATCCGCATACAGAGCTATTTTCCGGATCCTTCAGCAGTTGAAAATCTTGTGAATACACATGGCATCAATTGTTTTTACGACAGCTATGAACTGCGAAAAGAATGTTGTCATATCCGCAAAAAATATCCGATGGACCGGGCTTTAGCCGGCCATAATGCATGGTTTACAGGACTGCGCCGCGAACAATCAATTACGCGCATCACGCTGCCTGTATTCGATCTGAATGAAAGTACCGGCGTGGTGAAAATCAGTCCGCTGGCCGATATGTTCGAAAACGAAGTGTGGACAGAGATTGAAAAAAACAATATTCCGTTTAATCCATTGCAGAAACAGGGCTACCGCAGTCTCGGCTGCCTGCCTTGCACACGCCCCGTGAGCGACGACGACGATTTTCGTGCAGGCCGCTGGTGGTGGGAGAATCCGGAGAGTAAGGAGTGTGGGATACATAAGAAGTAAAATACGAGATAGGCGTCAGGCGTCAGGCATTAGGCATCAGGCGTCAGGCATCAGGCGATTGGCGTCAGGCATCAGATCACGATCCGCCGCGGCAGGGCGTGACATTTTCCCATAATTTCGTCCGCCGCGGCGGATTCAAACGACTTTATTATTCCCACATTTCCATATCTCCACATTTTCCCATAATTTCGCATTTCAAATCTCGTCCGCCGCGGCAGATTCTGATTTCGCATTTCGCATTTCGCATTTCATATTTCGTATTTCGCATTTCGTATTTCGCATTTCGTATTTCGTATTTCGTATTTCGTATTTCAAAGAGTCCGTTCATGAATCCAAATCTCATTCTTCTTGTTTTTGTCATATACACGCTGTTGTTGTTTTTCATCACCTGGCTGACGAGCCGTAAGGCAAACAATGAAACGTACTTTATCGGAAACCGGCGCTCCATCTGGTATGTAGTGGCCTATGGCATGATCGGCGCTTCGTTGTCGGGCGTCACATTTATGTCGGTGCCGGGCATGGTCGAGCAGCATGGCTTTGCATATTTCATGGTCGTCATCGGCTATTTCATCGGCTATCAGGTGGTGGCATTTGTGCTGTTGCCGTTGTATTACAAACTGAATCTGACCTCCATTTATACATATCTCGATCAGCGCTTCGGCAACAGTTCTTACAAAGCCGGCTCGCTGTTGTTTATTCTGTCGCGCTCATTGGGTGCGTCGATGCGCATGTTTCTGGTGGTGCTTATTCTGCAGAATTTTTTATTCGATAGTCTTGGAATTCCGTTCGCACTGACCGCCATTATATTTATTTCACTGGTTCTGCTCTATACTTTTCAGGGCGGCATCAGAACCATTGTCTGGACCGATACACTGCAGACCACTTTTATGCTTGGCGCACTGATTTTTACATTGTTCGCCATCGCTTCGCAGCTGAATATGAGCATCGGCGATCTGTTCTCCACTATTGCCGACAGTAAATATTCCAGCATGATTGTCGATGATTTCAATTCGAAGGACCACTGGCTGAAGCAGTTGCTGAGCGGGATTTTCATTACCATCACCATGACCGGACTCGATCAGGAAATGATGCAGAAAAACCTGAGTTGCCGCAACCTGCGCGACGCGCAGAAAAACATGGTCACTTTTAGTTTTATTGTTGTCGGCGTAACCTTGCTGTTTCTGGTTCTGGGAGCCTCCCTGTACATTTACACCGACACGTTGAATATTGTGCGCCCCGCGCTGGCAGACGATTTGTTCGCCACCGTAAGTTTCAATTATCTGCCTGCCATAGCCGGATTTGTATTTCTGATTGGACTGATATCGGCGGCCTATCCCAGTGCCGATGGCGCCATCACATCGCTGACCACCTCGTTTTCGCTCGATATTTTACGCATCAACCGCAAAGAATACAGCGAGAAAAAACAAAAGCGCATACGCCTGCTGGTGCATTTTTCATTTGCATTGCTGCTGCTTGGACTCATCATTTTATTCAGCACCATCAACGACCGCAGCATCATCGATAAATTATTTACCATTGCCGGATACACCTACGGACCTCTGCTGGGGCTGTTTGCGTTTGGCCTGTACACCAAACGTCCCATCTGCGACAAGCTGGTTTTTATACCGGTAATTGCCGCTCCGGTGCTG
>CAYSCE010000249.1:0-4973 GCA_964429475.1 uncultured Bacteroidaceae bacterium
AAACCGGACAGACAAGCGATTCCATCAAATCGTACAAGCCGCTGATGGCGCAGCTTTTCGTGCCGCTCTTTCTCACACAGGGCGACTCATCGGATGTGATCGGAAAAATTCTGAACTATGCTCCCGACTCCGTTTCGGTGTCACGTTTCTTCGAAACAGACAATATCAAAACCGATCTGGGCCGCACGGTGTGCGCAAATGCGATTACCGACACCATGACGGTTGTCGCAGCCGATTCACTGAAAATAAAATATCAGCTGCTCCGCGACGATGGCTATTTCGATGGCGAAGTGCGTGATATTCCAGTGTATAAGCAAGGTCTGGAGCGCGCGTCCGGAAATTTCTATGTACTGAATAAGGATACAACCATACGCATTTCAACTGATTCCATGCAGACCGAAACGACCTTGTATGCTTCGGCCGATGAGCTGGATATCATGAATATGGAAATCAGCAAAATCATTTATTACCGCTACGATTGCAACGAGCAGATGGCCTCGAAACTGAAAGCCATGCTGGCGGAAAAAAGAATAGCTGAATTTAAAGGAACCAAATTCACGCATGACCGCGAAGTGAACAAGCTGATTGATAAAATGTCGCAAAACCGCAACAAAAGCGAACTCTGGGGTTGGTGGAACGATTCGGAAACCAATGTGTGGATGTCGCTTCACGTGCTGGAAGCAGTTATTGAAGCGCAAAAACAGGGATATAAAATTCCAGATACGGGCATTTCAGTCGCCATGCTGATTCGTCAGATTGAGAATACAGGCGACTTCGCGACACAGGTGCGCATTTTAAATCTGCTGGCCTCGCTCAAAACAACGTACAATTACAAGCAATGGCTGACTGCCGGCAACACCGATTCGCTCACACTGAAGGAACGTCTGGAACTGGCTTCATTGCAACAGAAACTCAGAATACCATTCAGCATGGATTCGCTGCTTCGTTATCAGAAAACGACCCTGTCGGGCAATATATATTTTTCCGACAGCACACGCGAAACCGTTGACAACAGCGATGTTCAGAATACACTGCGCATGTATGCCATTCTGAAAGCTGACCTGAAAGATCATTCCGATACATTACAGCTAATGCGCAATTACTTCTTCGAAAAGCGCATGGCAGGCGCATGGCAGAACACTTACGAATCGGTTCAGATCATCAGCACGTTGTTACCTGATATGCTCGATTCGAACAGAGTTGTTGCGAAACCCGCGCTGCAACTGAGCGGCGACACAAGTATCACCGTGACACAATTTCCTTTTTCCATGTCACTGAAACCAGGCATGCAACTCAATGTCACAAAATCGGGCGCCTTTCCGGTGTACATGACAACCTATAACATGCATCACGAAAAACGTCCTGAGAAAAGAGAGAATGATTTTGTCATAACTACCTTTTTCGAAAACGATACAGCCGGAATCCTTTCTGCTGGCCGCGAAACAACATTGTGTGCACGCGTTGAAGTAAAAAAGGAAGCCGAATATGTCATGATCAATGTGCCTGTACCCGGCGGCTGTTCCTATGCTTCGAAGAATAAAAATGTGCGGTACGAAACGCATCGTGAGTATTTCCGGAACGAAACCGCCATTTTCTGCGAACATCTTCCGGCCGGAACCTACACTTTCAAAATCAGCATTCTGCCCCGTTATTCAGGTTCTTACACCCTCAATCCCGCCAGCATCAGTCTCATGTATTTCCCTGTTTTCAACGCCAATAATGAATTGAAAAAAGTGCGGGTGAAATAGCATTGCCCCCCGACCTTCCAGAGTCCGGAATGAAATGTAGTCCGCCGCGGCGAACTGGAAGAGTCGGCCACAGATGACTTATATCAAAATACCAGTTGGGCGTAGTCCTTATAACAAATTTGTAGGGGTGAGTCTCCAGACTCACCCCATATGAAATACTTTTTCAGACTACGCCCAACGGTTGAATAATGACTTATATCATACACACCACCCAACATTGAATGCGGGTGAAATAGGTGTCTGAAATCAGCAGCTTTTTCAAAAACAATATTCCATCGTCCGATGCGACGCAGGAGCGAAAGGATATGGAATCGTTGTTTTTGAAACAGTTCCGACGATTCCATGTCCTCCTGTCAATTTCTGATAAAGACTAAACCTCGCGGACGCCTCTGCAACCAACGATTCCGGGACCGCTCCTATTCGCACAATAAAGACCTGCGGACGCCAAAATGTTGGTTGCCCCCCGCCGACCTTCCAGAGTCCGGAATGAAATGTAGGACCTGGAAGAGTCGGCCACAGATGACTTATATCAAAATACCAGTTGGGCGTAGTCTTATATAACAAATTTGTAGGGGTGAGTCTCCAGACTCACCCTATAAGAAATACTTTTTCAGACTACGCCCAACCGTTGAATAATGACTTATATCATACACACCACCCATCATTGAATGTGCTATTATAGTACCTTTATAAAAAAATTGCCATGGCCACGCCTGTCAAAAAGACTTTTCCTGTTACCGGCCTCAGCTGCGCTTCCTGTGCGCTGAATGTCGAAAACAGTCTGCGGTCGCAGAAAGGAATTGTCAGCGCAAACGTGAATTATGCCGACTCTACGGCACTGATCGAATACAATCCGTCCGAAACCGAGTTATCCCGGCTGAAGTCGGCGGTGCAGTCAATCGGCTATGATATTCTGCTCGAAGATAACAGTACTGAAATGCGCGACAGCATTCAGCAACAGCTGAACAGAAAACTGAAGACCAACACCATATGGGCTTCAGTACTGGCTTTGCCGCTGGTGGTCATTTCCATGTTCTTCCCCACCATGCCCGGCTCAGGCTGGATCATGCTGGCACTTGCCACACCGGTCGTAGTCTGGTTTGGACGCGGTTTTTTTATCAATGCCTTTAAACAGGCGCGCCACCGCACAGCCAATATGGATACGCTGGTTGCGCTAAGCACAGGTGTAGCCTATCTTTTCAGCTTATTCAATATTTTGTTTCCACACGTACTGCACACTCCGGGACAGCATCCACCCATATATTTCGAAGCATCGGCCGTTGTAATTGCGTTTGTTTTGCTCGGGCGAATGCTCGAAGAAAAAGCAAAATCGAGCACGTCGTCGGCCATTAAAAAACTGATGGGACTGCAACCCAAGACAGTCAATGTAGTTGATGAAAACGGCACTGTAAAAGAGATTCCGATTGCCATGGTACAGGCCGGAAATAACATTCTGGTAAAGCCGGGCGACAAAATTGCGGTCGATGGTGAAGTCGTTTCCGGAGCCTCGTTTGTGGATGAAAGCAGCATTACGGGCGAATCGTTGCCGGCTGAAAAAAAATCAGGCGATCGCGTATTCGCAGGCACCATCAATCAAAAAGGCAGTTTTGTTTTCATTGCCCGCAAAGTGGGTGCTGAAACCATGTTGGCGCAGATCATCGAAATGGTCCGTCAGGCGCAGGGAAGCAAACCTCCGGTTCAGAAAAAGGTGGATAAAATTGCCGGCATTTTTGTGCCGGTGGTGATGGCTGTCTCAATTCTTAGCTTCACCGTTTGGATGATTTTCGGCGGCGACAATGCACTGACACATGCTTTGCTGACCATGGTTTCGGTGCTCGTGATTGCGTGTCCCTGCGCACTGGGACTGGCTACACCAACTGCCATTATGGTCGGCATGGGTAAGGGCGCCGAAAACGGAATACTCATCAAGGATGCACAAAGCCTTGAGATGGCGCACAAAATAAATGTGGTGGTTTTTGATAAAACCGGAACACTGACCGAAGGAAAACCAACCGTGACCGATTTCGTCTGGATGGCTCCGGATGCTGAGCAACAAAGGTTTGGCAATGTTCTGTTTACCATGGAGTCTTTGTCAGGACATCCGCTGGCCGAAGCCGTTACCGGATTTTTACGACAGGGAAATGTAAGCACATTATCGCCGGAACATTTTGAAAACATGGCTGGAAAAGGTGTGGCGGCCACATTCAGCAACGATATTTTTCTGGCTGGTAATGCGCAGCTGATGACTGATTACGGCATTGAAACCGCTTCGGTAAAAAGCAACATTGAATCGTGGCAAAACGAAGCAAAATCAGTGATTTATTTTGCACGGAAATCCGAACTACTGGCCATCATCGGCATTGCTGACAAAATTCGGGACACCTCGGCCAAAGCCATTCAGGACCTGCATAAAAATGGCATTGAAGCGATACTGCTGACCGGCGATAATGCGCAAACGGCAGCGGCTGTGGCTGGCCTGGTGGGCATCGGAAAGTTTAAAGCCGACATGTTTCCGGCAGATAAAGCCGCTTATATTGAGGCATTGCAGAAAGAAGGAAAAACAGTTGCCATGGCCGGTGACGGCATCAACGATTCGCAGGCGCTGGCGCAGGCCGATGTCAGCATTGCCATGGGAAAAGGTTCAGATATAGCCATGGATGTGGCCAGCATGACGATTATTTCGTCGGATCTGCGCGTTATTGCCAAAGCCATCCGTTTATCGAAACAAACAGCAAACACCATCAATCAGAATCTGTTCTGGGCCTTTATTTACAATGTGATCGGAATTCCGGTTGCGGCCGGAGTGCTCTACCCTGTCTGGGGCTTTATGCTGAATCCGATGATTGCCGGTGCTGCCATGGCACTGAGCTCGGTGTCGGTTGTAAGTAACAGTCTGCGTCTGAAAACAAAGAAAATACATATATGAATCAATCTCCTGCTTCAGAATCAACATTATTCAAACAAGCTTTTGCACTGAGCTTGTTTACTATATTCTACAATATTGCCGAAGGTGTAATTTCAATGTATTTCGGCTATCAGGACGAAACGCTGGCATTGTTTGGTTTTGGGGTTGACAGTTTTATCGAGGTGCTGTCGGGAATCGGCATTGCCGTCATGATTATCCGAATCCGGAAAAATCCATCCAGCACCCGGAGTGATTTTGAAAAAACAGCATTGAAAATAACCGGCATCTCCTTTTATATTCTTTCGGCCGGCTTGCTGGCG
>CAYSCE010000250.1:0-4971 GCA_964429475.1 uncultured Bacteroidaceae bacterium
TGTTACGACGGTTCCATGTTCCGGCAGTAAAGTCTGTAAAACTCTCAATAGTCTGCCGGAACGATGGAATGTCGTAACAAACCATTATTTTGAGACTGTCCCCATGCGTGGTGTTTTTAATTGGTCAGCATGCAAAGAGTTCTAACAATCGTAACGTAAAATATGATATAAACCCATGTCCATTTATGGTCGCTGTAAATTTCATATCTTTGTCACATGATTATCGAACCGAATTCAATACGAGCACAGTTTCCCATCCTTGCACAGCAAGTGAACGGGAAGCCCCTGGTGTATTTCGATAATGCCGCCACCACACAAAAGCCGATGTCGGTCATCGATGCAGAATCGAAATATTATACAACCTTAAACAGCAATGTTCACCGCGGTGTACATTATTTATCGACACAAGCGACCATTGCCTTCGAAGAAGCCCGCAAAACGGTGCAGGCCTTTATCAATGCGGCTTCGGACAGCGAAATTATTTTCACCCGCGGCACCACCGAAGCCATCAATCTGGTTGCATCTTCGTTTTGTCAGATGCTTAAACAAGGCGATAACATCATCGTTTCGCACATGGAGCATCACTCTAACATTGTTCCCTGGCAGCTGGCATGCGAACGTTACGGACTTGAGCTCCGTGTGATCAGCATTTTTGATGACGGCACGCTGAATATGGATCATCTGGAAAGCCTCATTGATTCAAAGACGCGAATGATCAGTGTGACCCACATCAGCAATGTGCTGGGTGTCATCAATCCGGTACATAATATTGTACAGCTGGCTCACAGTCACGATATTCCGGTACTCATCGATGCTGCACAGTCCGTAGCACATCAGATGATTGATGTACAAAAACTGGATTGCGATTTTCTGGCATTTTCGGGACATAAAATGTATGCGCCCATGGGCATCGGTGTACTGTATGGAAAAGAAAAGTGGCTCGACCGCATGCCGCCTTATCAGGGCGGTGGCGAGATGATTAAAAACGTTTCGTTCGACGGCACGACTTTCAACGAACTGCCTTATAAATTCGAAGCCGGAACGCCAAACGTAGCCGGCACACTGGGACTGGAAGCCGCTATCCGCTTTCTGCAATCGACCGGCATACACGAAATTGGTGCATACGAACATCATCTGACTGAACATGCACTGAAGCGCTTTGCAGCGATGAATGACATTCGTGTATTCGGACCGGCAGGCAACCATTCTTCGGTCATATCGTTTCTGATTAACGGCGTGCATCCATACGATTCGGGCACCTTACTTGACAAGATGGGCATTGCACTCCGCACCGGAACACATTGTGCCGAACCACTCATGAAATTTTTCGGAATCACAGGAACCATGCGTGTTTCCTTTGCTCCATACAATACCATTGAAGAAATTGATTATTTCTTCGATGCACTGATTAAAGTTAAAACCCTGTTTGAATGAAAACCATTGCAGAAAAAGCTGCAGAAATGGCTGCTGTCTTTTCCAGTTTCGAAGACTGGCTTGATAAGTACAATTACATTATTGAAATCGGAAAAACGTTACCGGCATTTGAAGACACAAAAAAAATTCCGTCCAATCTTATAACCGGCTGCCAGTCGCAGGTTTGGATTACAGCTGCGTATCATGATGGTACCGTTGTATTTGAAGGCGACAGCGATGCGCTGATTACCAAAGGCATTGCGGCCATTCTGATTCAGGTAATGTCAGGCTCAACCCCTGATGAAATTATTCAATGCGACATGAAATTTATTGATGATATCGGACTGCGCGAACATTTGTCGCCAACGCGCGCCAATGGCCTCAATGGCATGATTAAACAAATGAAACTGTACGCACTCGCATTCAAAACCAAATTTGAAAAAACTTCGTAATTATGGATACATCGAGTCAGATTGTTCAGGATATTATTGCACGCATCAAAACCGTGTATGACCCTGAAATTCCGGTCAACATCTGGGATATGGGCATGATTTACGACATCACGGTGGATGCGGACATGAATGCAAAAATTCTGATGACCGTTACAGCGCCGAATTGTCCGGTAGCCGACACGCTGCCGCTGGATGTGAAGACTGCTGTTGAGTATGTTTCACAACTGAAAAGTGTTTGGGTGGAACTGACCTTCGATCCGCCCTGGTCGCCCGATCTGCTTAACGATGAGGCCAAGCTTGAATTAGGCCTGCTATAGCATGAGCACCGCGGCCAAAGCGCGATTTATCATTCCTGCACTGGGACTGCTGGCTTTGGGATTCTGGCTGCTGTTTCAGTACATTTCGCCAGTGGTGCACCATCACAACACGGCGCATATTTTCATGTTGAATACACTGGAAATATGGGATGAAGAAAGTCCTGCCGCGTATCATTTCGCACCTGTACAAACGTGGCCCGAAGCCGAAAAGCACAATCATTACTACAAAAGACTCGAAGATAAAGAAGGCAATAATTATTATGTCTCGCATCCGCCGGCCGCATTCCTGCTTAATTACGGAATAATAAAAACCTTAGGGCTACCTGTCAATCAGTCCTCGCTGCAATACATTCTGATTTTTCTTTTTCTGGCTGGTGCAGTTTTACTCGCGTGGATTGTACGCTACAGTATTCCACATCACGAAATCCGCTACATACGGCTGGCCATGCTGGCGGCCATGGCTATTTATATTCTGAATCCTGTGAACCTGTATGCACACAGCCAGCATAATTTTTCCGAAATCTGGGGGCAGTTTTTCCTGATTACCTCATTAGCGGCATGGGTGCATTATCTGCGCTCCGACCGCGTTGTATGGTCGCGCATATTGCTGGTGATTTCCGTTTTTTTATTAGCCGCCACCGACTGGATGGGCATTACTTTTTGTGCAGCGCTGCTGCTGGTGTATGTCAGGCAACTGCGCAAACCCCACATCCGGAGTGGTTTTCTGTATGCGATGCTGGCCGTTGTTGCAGCGTTGATTGTAACAGGAATTCAATATTCTTCCATTGCCGGAACCGAAGCCTTTGTCAGGGCGCTTGGCATCAGATTTCTGGAACGCAGCGGATATTTCGGCGCTACCTATACCGACATGGGCTATCACGTTCTGAATCCTGAAACATGGCTTCTGTTCCTGCAACAGATACATCAGTTTCTTTCGGGCCCCGGATATCTGATTGCAGCTTCATGGATTATTTGCATGCTGATTTCGCGCAGGCAGCGCTGTATCGAAGAGCCAGGCATGTATAAAACCGCTTTCTGGACAGCTGCCATATTTTTTATTTTGCTATTCAGTGCCGGCTCCATTCATTATATTTATTCCGCGCGGTTTACACCGTTTCTGGCTCTGGCAGCGGCGGGTCTGTTTCTCCGGCTGAGAAATTCCCGTATAAAACCGGTTTGGTTTCTGGCCGCATTTATTTTTCTGATGCATCTGGCTGCCTTCTGGTCGACCGGTATTTTTCACAAGTCCATTCCGGCTCCTGACAAGAAGCAGACTCAGCTGAATGCCGCAGCCAAAATCATTCATGAAGAAAAACGAAACAGCATTTCGTTGCAAAAAGAATGGATTGAAAGTGACATTATTTATTTGAGCTATCAGTCGAAACGGAATCTGGTGTGGGAATGAAACAGCGTGAGAAAATACGAAATCAGAATCCGCCGCGGCGGACGAAATTTGAAATACGAAATGCAAAAAAGGTGAATTTGATTCCGTCGAATCTGACACACAATCAAAAAATCAAAAATCTACAATCAATATTCTTAAATTAAAAAAGCTTCCGTTTCCGGAAGCTTTACCTTGAGTCATGTATAGTTACCCGAGCGGGTTATGGGTTCTTTTTATATGGTACCGACAAAAGCAAGGGCGGCGATCAACATAAAATACAAGACCCAGATCATTTTTTCTTTTAAAGCATTCATGGCTGTATTTTTTTTCCGCCAAAACATATACTATGCCATTTTTTTCAAACTCATTAAAATCTTTGTATTGCTGAAAATTTATACATTTGCGTTCATTCAATCTGCTGCGAATGCTCAACGGTAAAAAAATCATTGTCGTGTTTCCGGCCTACAATGCCGAAAAGACCATTGAACTCACCTATTCCGAAATCCCTTTTGATATAGTGGATGACGTAATTCTGGTGGACGACTGCAGTCGTGACCAGACATCGGAAGTGGCTGCCAGACTGGGTATCCGGCATATTATCCGGCACGAAACCAATAAAGGCTATGGCGGCAATCAGAAAACCTGCTACGACAAAGCGCTGGAACTGGGTGCTGATATAGTCGTGATGCTGCATCCCGATTACCAGTACACCCCGAAGCTGGTATCGCCGATGGTGCATATTATTGCCGGAGGACTTTATCCGGTTGTGTTTGGTTCACGCATTCTCGGACGTGGTGCGCGCAAAGGCGGCATGCCGTTGTACAAATATATTTTCAACCGCATTCTCACACTCACCGAAAACCTCATTATCGGCCAGAAATTGTCGGAATACCACACCGGTTACCGCACCTTTTCGGCCGATGTGCTCCGGAAAATTAATTACCACGCCAATTCCGACGATTTTGTGTTCGACAATCAAATGATTGCACAAATATTTATGGCCGGGTTCGAAATTGCCGAAGTCACCTGTCCGACCAAATACTTCGACGAAGCCTCTTCGATTAATTTCCGTCGCTCGATGAAATACGGATTCGGCGTGCTCGGAACAGCTTTTCAGTACCGCTTTCACAAATGGGGACTGTGCAAAAGCAAGCTGTTTACGGGGAAATAAGCTTTTACAATTTGGTGGAATTTTCTCTGTATTGTTAGACGCGGACCTGACTGACTGTTGCAGTTAAATTGCAGACAGGTGAACGCCGCTGCAGGTCCACTATTTTCTCCGCGAATTTCACGAATCTGCCTGTTGCAGACAGGTTTACGCGAAGCAATTTTTTTCCCTCAGCAGGTCTTATTGGCGCGAATCCGCCTGCATCAGTCACTGGCGTGACGTGATGGGCGGCCAAGC
>CAYSCE010000251.1:0-4948 GCA_964429475.1 uncultured Bacteroidaceae bacterium
GAATGGGTTCAATCCGAATAGCGTGAAAATGTATATCGAAAGTATCGATAGTAAATCTCCTGAAGAAAAAGGACAGTGGAGTGCCATCGAACGTTATATTCTGGAAGAGCGGATGACTCAGAAATACGTTAATCTGATTTCGAAAGCTTATTATATGCCAAAAGCATTTCTGGATCGTGAAAATGTAAACAACAACAAAAAATATGTGACCACATATACCTTCGTGCCTTATTCTTCAATTGATGATTCAAAAATCACGGTTACAGACGAGGAACTGGAAAATTATTACGAAGAGCATAAGCATGAATTTTTCTACGAAGAGCCGGTAGCTGCGCTTGATTATGTTATTTTCAGTGTGAAGCCATCGAAAACCGATTATGCAGAAGCGCAATCGCGCGTTGACTCTTTGTTTAATGTTTTTAAAGAAACCAACAACGATGGAATGGCATCATTTATCAGAGCATATTCAGGTTCTGATTTTCCATGGGACAGTTCATATGTGCGCAGGGATGTATTACCGGTGAAAGCCGATACTTTGTTCAGCAGTCAGATCGGAACTGTAGTACAGCCCTATATGGAAAAGGATGTATTTTCCATGCATAAATTGATGGATCGCAAAGCTCTTCCTGATTCAATCAAAGCAGCGCATATACTGATTGCCTATAAAACTGAGGCCAATGCAGGTCAGGGTGTTACCCGTACCAAGAAACAGGCAAAACAAAAGGCCGATAGTCTTTTGGCAGTTGTCATTGGAAAAGACAGTGCAGCTTTTGCCGAAATCGTAAAAAAGAACTCCGATGATCCGAATGCGAAAAACAATGCAGGTTATAATGGTTGGATTCCCGAAGGCGCTTATCCGGCCAACTATAACAGCGTTTGTGTAAATGCTCCTCTGGGTTCATATCAGGTGGCCGAAACTGAGTTTGGCTATTTTCTTATCCGTGTAATGGACAGAACAAAGCCAATAGATAAAATCAAGATGGCTACTTTATCAATAAAAGTAGAGCCCAGCCGTGCAACTACCGATTCGATTTACAGCAACGCCATTGGATTTGCTGCAGAAACACCGACTTTCTGGGTGTTTGATAAAAATGTAGCAGCCAAAGGTTTGAATAAAAGCACAGCCAATCCTGTTACAACCTCCAGTTTCACAGTTCCTGGCATTGACGAAGGTCGTGCACTTGTGCAATGGGCTTTTGCCGAAACAACGTGTGCCGGTATGATTTCAACTGTTATGTCGTTTGACGGAGAATCAAAATACGTTGTAGCGGTTCTGAGAGATGTTCATCAAAAGGGACAGGCTTCGTTTGAAGATGCTAAGCAGTATATCACTCCTTTTGCAAAACGTGATAAGAAAGCCGTTCAGCTGACCGAAAAAATGAATGGCGCACTGAAAGGTGTCAGCAGTGTATCGCAGCTTGCCAGCAAACTGGCTACAGAAGTGGATACTTTTGACGTGGCATTCTCATCAAGGTCGCTTCCCGGCGTCGCTAACGAGCCTGAAGTTATTGCAGCCATTACAGCATCGAAAAAAGGCGTGCTTTCAAAGCCGGTTAAAGGCGAAGCGGGTGTGTATGTATTCTCTGTATCAACCATTGTTGAAGCACCAAAAGCCGATTATAAAATGCTTGTTGGACAAAAGAACAACGAGTTCCAGGCAAAGGTGGAGAAAGAGCTTTTCAAATCGCTTGAAGATGCTGCTGAAGTGAAGGACAACCGGGCATCGAAGTACTGATGAAATAAAATAGTTTGTAAAAGTGAGTGGAAACACTCACTTTTTTTATGCCCTGAAAAGCGGATATTACATCAGCGACAGAAAGTCGCGGTGAACATTTTCGCAGAAAGTCGTGTTGGTTTCAACGATTTCGGCAACGCCCGGTTTTCGCATGATTACCAGACGGATGTGACCTGCTGATTTTTTCTTGTCTTTTAATAAATACGGGCTCAGAGCAGACCATTCGGGCAGGTTGCTGAAGGAAAATTGTGAGCGTAGCCAGTGCGAAATTTCATCAGCTAACGCCGGATTAAAGCCGTACTGTGTTTTGGAAATATGCAGAATTTCGGCCAGTCCGAGTGCAACGGCATGACCGTGCGAAACGGGTTGTCCGTTATCGGCGAAGCAGCTTTCGTATGCATGGCCGAAAGTGTGTCCCAGATTCAGTAAAAAGCGTTGTCTGGATTCGAGTGGATCGGATTGCACGATTTTCATTTTCACCCGGATACTGCGAATGAGTAATTTCAGATCGGGCGCTGCTTCAGGATTGTTGATAGACGCTATTTGACTGATGAAATTCCTGTTGTCGAGTACAGCATGTTTCATCATTTCGACATAGCCCGATTTTATTTCAACACCCGGTAAAGTGGATAAAAATGCAGTCGTGACAAACGTAAATTGCGGAAAATGGATTGTTCCGATTTGGTTTTTAGCGCCGAGCAGATTCAGTGCATTTTTACCGCCCAGCGAAGCGTCGGTCATTGCCAGTAGTGTTGTCGGGATGTACACGGATCGTAAGCCGCGGTTGTACACCGAAGCCAGAAAACCGCCCAGGTCGGTGATGGTACCGCCGCCAATGCAGATAACAACCGTTTCGCGGCTCAGCGATTTTTGCACCCATTCGCTCAGTAGTGTTTCAGCGACTTTTAAATTCTTGCAGCTTTCGCCCCCTTGAATAAAGTGCATATTCGCTACAGTGGCCGGAACTGAGTTCAGCAGTGCATCGATGAATGGCTGGTGTGCTGAATGAACAGCAGAATCAACAATGACAACAGCCTGTGTCGTTTTGTGTGACCCAATGGTGAGTTGCCACCAGCGTTTGAAATCCTTTTCAGGATTGGAACTGATGATTACCGGTGATTGGTTGCCACCTATGCGTATGGGTTTTACTGAATTCATGGCTGAGGCAAAAATACGGATTTGTTTTGGTTTGTGTGAGGTTTTGTGCGAAGTCGAATCTTCGCGAAGCGTATCAATAAAATCGTTACTTTTGAAGAAAAATACTATGCGATACGGTATTCTCTTTTTATTGCTGATTGGTTTGGGAGCATGCAGCACCATGCGTGTGATACCGGTTCACAGCGACACAAAACTGAATAAAGAAGGCGTGTTTTATTACCTGCCGAAAACGACGATAACCGTAGATGTAACGGTGAAGGAAACGCGCTATTTCAAAGGACCTTTTGCGCAGTATTCGGCCAAGTTTACCGGCATCAGCAATGTGATTTCCGAAAATAAAACGGAATCGGAAGTGGCAGGAATTAAAGTTGCAACTATGTCGCAGCCCGATACATCAAAGTTGTTTTACATTTGCACCAAAGGACTGAAAGACAAAGAACCGTTTTCACTTGTATTGAGCGAAACGGGTTGTATTATCGGGCTGAATACAGACAATGATGAGCATAGGACTGAAGCCGTGAACGAAAGCAATCTGGCGGGGAATGTCAATGAAGGACATATTTCATCGGCTGGATTTGAGTTGCCTGCAACCAGCAACACGCGCATAAAAACTGACACCATTATCGAAAAAATTATTCTGGATACGGTGACCATCGAAAAGCAGATTTTGCAACACAGCATCATTGAAAAATCGATGGAAGACAAGGCGAAAGATGCAGCCGATTATATCAGTCTTATTTCGGAAAACAAAATGAATCTGCTGGCTGGGTTACAGGAAGTTGATTACAACCAGGCTACTTTCACATCCATGCTGAATGAGCTGGATGCCATGCTGGCCGATTATCTGAATCTGTTTACTGGTAAATCGGTTGAAAAAACGCGTCAATTCAGCTTTCAGATTGAGCCCGGAATGACAGCGGGTTCTGAACCACAATTTCTGTTTAGCTTTAATGATCAACTTGGCTTAGCCGATGCATTCCAGGATAGTCTGAGTGCAGTGAACTATTATTATTTGCTGATTCCTGTACATCGCACTGAGGCCATTGATCAGGTGAATTCAAATATGAAACACCGCAAAAACAAAGGGCTGGCGTATAATATTCCTGAAGAATGTACACTGATGATTCTGAATGAAGAAAACGAAATTGTTTTTTCTCAAAAAATAAAAGTCTGTCAGCTGGGTACGACAGATTATCTGCCGGCCGATATGCGCCAGATTCGCTTCAATGCTGCCGACGGGTCGGTGAATGTGATAAAGAAGTAGGTTAGTTTTCTTTCAGGAAATTTTCGAGGTGATCAAGCCCCTTGCTCAATTCATCCATGGGGCGGGCAATATTAAATCGTACAAATTTTCCGGCGTTTGGACTGAAGTGAATGCCAGGCACAATCGATACTTTTGATTTTTCAAACAATGTGTACGCAAATTCAAACCCGTCGTTAAACCGCTCAGGAAGCTGTGTCCAGATAAAGTAGCCGCCATCGGCTTTGTGCGGAAAGAATCCCAATGAAGTGAGTTTGTCAAAAGCGAACCGGTAATTCTTATACATATCGTGGCGTAAATTTTCTGAATATAATTTTCCGAAATCAGTCGCTGCAACAAATCGCGCCAGTGTTTCCTGCAGTACGGCATTGGTGCAGAGTCCCGTGTAATCGTGCAGCGAGCGCAATGCTGAGGTATGCGATTCGTGATGAAACAGATAACCCACGCGCCATCCGGTAATTGAATACCATTTCGAAAATCCGTCGACTACAAACAGATACGGATTCAGTTTATTCAACGGAACATAAGGTTCCTGGCCGAAGTACAATGTGCGATACACCGAGTCGAAAACCAGAAAACATTTTTTGCGTGCACATAATTCCACCAGATCATCCACATCTTTTTGCGGAAAAACCAATCCATGCGGGTTTCCGGGCGAAGCCAGGAAAATGAGCTGAACATTTTCGTTGTCAATATAGGATTCTACCTGATCGAGCGGGATACAGCCCTGTTCAGTCGGATCAACTTCGATAAACGGTTGTCCGAATTGCAGCGGCAATTGGCGGTATGACTCG
>CAYSCE010000252.1:0-4931 GCA_964429475.1 uncultured Bacteroidaceae bacterium
ATTATTTAACTTTCTGCTCACCTTTCTTCCTGATCTTCATGTTGAGCAATTCAACAATGAGCGAGAAGAATACCGCAAAATAGATATACCCTTTGGGAACTTCAATGTGGACGCCTTCAAGCATCAGCATGAATCCGATCAGGATAAGAAAAGATAATGCAAGAATTTCAAGCGTTGGGTGTTTTGCAATAAAACGGGAGATGGAAGCTGAAAAAGCGATCATGACAAACATGGAAATAACAATGGCCGAGATCATGATCAACAGCTGGTTTGATAAACCAATGGCCGTCAGAATGGAATCAAATGAAAACACAATATTCAGCAATACAATCTGTATTACGACATTAAAGAATTTTTTACCGATTGTTTTTTTTGTTTCGGCATGACCTGTTTCCATTCGGCCATGTATTTCGGAAACGCTCTTGGCAACAAGGAAAAGGCCACCGGCAGCCAGAATCATTTCCCGAAAGCTGAATCCCATATCGGCGACATACAGCAATGGCTCTGTCATCTGCTGCATCAGGTACACCAGTGCAATTAATAATGCAACACGCAGGAACATGGCCACCACCAGTCCGATTCGCTGTGCAGGTCGTTGCTGATCGGACGGAAGCGAATTGCTTACGATCGAGATAAACAATATGTTGTCGACACCCAAAACAATTTCAAGCAAGGTAAGTGTCAGCAGCGATATCCATGCTTCGGCGGTGAGAAAGATTTCCATGTGGGAAGAATTTTTGCAAAAATACGAATTCTCAATACAGAGAATATTGAGGTCGGAAAATTAATAATACATATTGATGAAATGAGTATATTTGATCAAATAAAAAAAGATGAGAAGGTTTTTACTGTCGTTTTTTGCTCTGTTTCCACTGTTTGCCCATGCTCAGATATTAGGTCCTGAGCCATTCAACAGTGATTTCATCGTTCATGGATCCACCGCAGCAACTACAGTCTGGTTTGCTCCGGATTATTATTCACCAATTGATTACGTCTCAACCGGCGGATGCACTGGCGGCAGAATCGGTTATTCCGGGTCCTGGAACAATTTCTGGGGAAATTTTGTACGGCTGCCACAAATCAGTGCCTCAGGTCTCGATAGTATCAAACTGTCATTCGACGTTTCGCATTCATATTTTGCAACACACACGTCAGACTGGTGCCGCTTTTATGTCTGGGCTGACGGCGCATATAAAAAAATTGTTTCCACGGTTAAAATCAATGGAAATAACGCTCTCTATGATTCAGGTGCAAACGGCAAAGGGTTTAAATTTTCCGAAACCCGCTCCTGCGCTGCCGCCGAAGTAGTCTTCGACCTGAGCACCATCATTGATAAAACGTCCATTCTCATTTATCTTGAACCCAGTTGCGGATACAATAACAGCAACACATTCTTTGTTTACTTTGATAATATTGCAGTGTCAAATGCAGTTGCGACGCCATTTTCTGTCAGTTGCCACACCGATACCTCATTGTGCATCAACAATCCGGCGTGGACAATAACCGGTTGCACACCTCCCGGCGGGATATACAGCGGCAACGGAGTTTCGGGTGGCGTTTTCAATCCGGCAGCAGCAGGAGTTGGAACACACAGCATTAAATACAAAGCCACCGACGGAATGGCCACCGACAGCTGTTATTTCAATATCACCGTTCATCCCGTTCCTGTGCTGAACATCACTGTTACACCCAATGACACTTTATGCTATGGAATCCCGCTGACGCTGACTGCAAGCGGGGCTCAAACTATTCAATGGAGCAATGGTGTACAAAACACTTTAGCTTTTATTCCCGTAACACAAATTTATTCGGTGACAGGAACAGATATAAACGGCTGCCAGAGCAATTCTGCAATAAACATTGTTGTCAATTCACTGCCTTCGGTCTCATTGAACCTGTCCTACGACTCAGTCTGCGGCTATTCCATGCCGGTTTTCCCAATCTATCCGTTGTCTGGCGGAATGCCTGCAGGCGGCATTTATAGCGGAAACAATGTGAATGGAACCAATCTCATCGGCGATATAGTCATGGGAAATCATTATAGCATTGTGCATTACACATACACAGATGGAAACGGCTGCTACAAAACAGCCAATGATTCAGTATATATGTACAATTGTGATACAGGCTTATCTGAAAACAACAATAATTCTGTCAGCTTGTATCCTAATCCCGCATCAGATAAGGTTTTCATCACTCATGATACAAAAGTTGAATTTCTCAAAATTGTCAGCATTGATGGGAAAACTGTTTGGTCAACCTCTGTTAAACCTGAAAGTAAAACAACAACAGTTGATATTTCTGCATTGGAGAATGGAACATATTTTTTGCGGTGGAGAAGCAAGGATGCAGCTGGCGCTATTTCGTTTGTGAAAGAATAGGGAACTGTTTCTTCTCTAATTTTAATAACTTTGCAACTTGATTATGTTGACAAAGTTGAATACCTATCTCATCCATATCAAAGGCCTGGTGCAAGGTGTTGGTTTCCGGCCATTTATTTTCCGGGTAGCTTCGGAATTTAATCTGAATGGCGAAGTCGAAAACCGCAACGACGGCGTCTTTATCAAAATCAATTGCGATGAAAATACATTGAATGATTTTGTCAATGCTGTCCGCAACACCGCTCCCCCGGCCTCTTCCATCGAATCAATCGAAACAAAACAAACTGATTTTATTGATTTTTCGGATTTTCAGATTGTCAAAAGCAATTCAGTGTCGGATCGTGTAACAGAGGTCAGTCCTGATATTGCGGTGTGTGACGATTGTCTGCGCGACATGAAAACTCAACCCAACCGCATCGACTACCCTTTCATTAACTGCACCAATTGCGGGCCGCGCTTTACTATCATCAAAGACCTTCCGTACGATCGCGAGAAGACTACCTTGCGCGAATTCATCATGTGCGACGACTGCCGCAAGGAATACACCGATGTGCGCGACCGCCGCTTTCATGCACAGCCGGTGGCCTGCTCGGTATGCGGACCTGAATACACCCTGCATTACAACGGTGAATCTGTCAAAGGAATTGATGCCATTCTTCAACAACTCGGCGAACTGTTTCACAATGGAAAAATTGTCGCCATCAAAGGCATCGGCGGTTTCTTTCTGGCCTGCGATGCGCTGAATGAAGAAGCAGTGCAACGTTTGCGGAAACTGAAAATCAGAGAAGGAAAACCTTTTGCCGTCATGTTTTCTTCGCTGCCAAAATTGAAGGAATATGCACACGTTGATGCTGTTGAAGAAAAATCGCTGACCTCGCTCAAACGCCCGATTGTACTGCTGAACAGCAAAAAGGAACTGGCACCATCGGTATGTGTTGGGTTCGGAACAGTAGGCGCCATGCTTCCTTACATGCCACTGCATTATTTATTGTTTGAAAAAACAAACCTCGAAGTCATTGTTCTTACCAGTGGCAATATCTCCGAAGAGCCCATTATTACTGACAATTCAGATGCACTGAATATTCTCACAAAAGTGGCCGATGCAGTCGTTACCTATAACCGCGATATTTACAACCGCGCCGATGATTCGGTGGTGACCATTGTGAATGACAAAGAACGTGTAAGCCGACGCTCACGCGGATATGCGCCTGCACCGGTCAATCTGAAACTGAATGTCGATGGCATTCTGGCCACCGGAGCCGAACTGGTGAATTGTTTTGCCATCGGCAAACACGATCAGGCCATTCTAAGCCAGCATATCGGCGATCTGAAAAATATGGAGACCTACGCCTTTTACAGCGAGAGTCTTGAACGATACAAAAAACTTTTCCGCTTCGAACCACAGATTGTTGTCAGCGATCTGCATCCCGACTACCTTTCGGCACGTTATGCTGCTGAAAGCGGGTTGCCGCATGTAAAAGTGCAGCATCATCATGCGCACATTGCGTCATGCATGGCCGAACACGGCCTGAATGAAACAGTCATCGGCATCAGCTTCGATGGCACCGGCCTGGGCGATGACGGACATATCTGGGGCAGCGAATTTCTGATTGCCGATTTAAAAAACTATTCAAGGTTCAGTCATTTTGAATACATTCCGCTGCCCGGCGGCGATAGAGTAACGGATGAACCCTGGCGTGTGGCCGTGTCCTTTCTGCACAAATATGACGGAATGGATTTTCTGAACAGGAATCTTCCGTTCCTGAAAGATGTGAATGCCGCATCGGTAGCCATGATCTGTCAGGCAATTGATAAGAAAATCAATGCGCCGCTGAGTTCGGGATCGGGCCGGTTGTTTGATGCAGTCTCGGCTTTGATCAATCTGTGTCCGGTGAGTAAATTCCACGCCGAAGCACCCATGCGCCTTGAATCGGTGATTGATAAAAGTATTGGCGATGCCTATCCTTTTGAAACCGATGGAGCAATATGCTTTGAATCCACATTCAGAGCCATTCTTCATGACATGGAAAAACAAATAAGCGTTCCGGTTATTGCTGCAAAATTCCACAATATGCTGATTGCTGCTGTATTTGAAACAGCCGGCCGGATGAAAAAAGAATGCGGCTCCAGCAAAGTTGTTTTGTCCGGCGGGACATTCCAGAATAAATATCTGCTCGGAAATCTTGAGCGCAAGCTGACTCAGCAAGGATTTGAAGTCTTTACACATCAGCGCATACCAACCAACGACGGTGGCATTGCGCTGGGGCAGCTGGTGATTGCAGCTGCACGGCGATAAATCATATAATTGTATTATGAAATTTGAAAAATCGGAAATTAAAAAAGTTCTTGTCTTTGGATTCATACTGCTTGTTATTAATATATTCCTTAATGAAATATTCTTGATCCTAAATCTTTCTGATACAAACGTTCCATTTTGGAATTCAGCCCTACGGTGTTTTAAATATTCAATTATTCAAACAGTATTACTTGTTGCTGTATCAATGCTTTTTGCTTTGTTTTCTGTGAAAAAAGATTTCAAATACTACGTCG
>CAYSCE010000253.1:0-4928 GCA_964429475.1 uncultured Bacteroidaceae bacterium
GCTCTCACACTCATTCTCGCTCTGTATTTGGCATAGGGCATGCGACTTGCGGCATAGTGCAAAGCGCGCAACAAATGCGGCGGGCGGAAGGTTGAAAAAATCTAAAGTAAAAAAGATTACGAATGGCCTCAGATTTTGTCATGTAGCACCGATAGGTTTCAGGCTACAAGCCCGATTTCAAATGCTGAACAGCCAGTACAATTTCTTCGTTGGTGGCGGGAATGTCCAAAGCCGGCTCCGTGTCATGATTTCCGACAGAAGCAATGGCGTATTTTATGGCAAGCCATGCCGAAACTGCTAATGGAAAAGGCGGCTCTCCGACAGCTTTACTGCCGCGGATGGTGTTGTCGTTACAAGCGTTTTCAAGTAATTCAACATTCATTTCCACCGGCACATCGGTGATAGTAGGAATTTTATAGGTATCGGGAGAGGCGTTCAAAAGTATACCTTCATGATTCCATTTGAGATTTTCGGTGGTGACCCAGCCCAGTCCCTGCACAAAACCGCCGATTACCTGACCTTTATCAATCATTGGATTAATGCTGGTTCCTGCATCTTCAACCAGGTCGGCGCGAAGCAGTTTTACACGTCCTGTCAGCAGATTCACTTCAACTTCGCTCACCGAAATGCCATATGTGTAGTAGTGAAACGGTTTACCAGTGCCCTTCGGGCGGTCGAACCAAATATCAGGTGTGCGGTAAAAACCGGCAGCACTCAGATGTGTTTGCTTCAGATAGGCCTTGGCGCAGAATGCTTCAAAACCGCAGCAAACCTCAGTTTGAGTGGCATCAAAAACAGAATCGTTTTCAATGGTAATGTTTTCAGAAAGTACTTTTTTATCCGGAAACATTTCCACAAGAATTTCCGGAGCAATAGATTTTATGCGGCTTTTCAGCTGATCGACGGCATTTTTTACAGCCATGCCATTCAGGTCGGATCCCGATGAAGCCGCAGTGGCAGAGGTGTTCGGAATTTTGGAAGTATTGGTGGGTGTAATTTTTATCCGGTCGACACTCACACCAAGCTCTGCAGATGCGACCTGCAGCATTTTCAGGTTGAGGCCTTGCCCCATTTCAATGCCACCATGATTCACCTGAACGGTGCCATCGGCATAAATATGAATTAATGCACCGGCCTGGTTCAGAAAAGCTGTTGTAAACGAAATGCCGAATTTCACCGGCGTGAGTGCAATGCCTCGTTTAACATCGCGGTGAACTGTATTGAATTCGTCCACCTGTTTTTTCCGCAGCAAGTATTCGGAAGAATGAACTATTTTTTCATAGACAATATTCAGTCGGTTTTCAGGAATCAATGCGCCATATGGAGCTGTATTGCGATCTTTTATTCCGTAAAAATTCAGTCGTCTGATTTCATTCGGATCTTTTTTCAGAAAGCGAGCCATAGCATCGATGGCGTTTTCGATCACCGCCATGCCCTGTGGTTGTCCGAATCCACGGAAAGCAACATTGCTGGGCAGATTGGTTTTCCAGGTGTTTCCGATAATGCGGACATTGGGAAGATAGTATGCGTTTTCGGCATGCAGCATGGCGCGTTCGAGAATTGCCATGGTCAGGTCGCTGGCGTAACCCGCATCAGCATTGAAAATTACTGTGTATGCTTCGATGCGGCCATCTGTATCAAATCCGATCTTCCAGTCCGATTGAAAGCGGTGTCGTTTGCCGGTGATGGCCTGATCCATATCGCGGGTCAGGCGCAGACGAACCGGTTTTCGGGTTTTTGCAGCCAACAACGAAGCCCATGCAGCCAGGTGATTGGCCTGCGTTTCTTTTCCGCCAAAGGCGCCACCCAGACGGCGTGTTTCAACAACTACCTGATTTCGGCCAATGCCCAACACTTCAGCCACCACAGCCTGTGTTTCGGATGGATGCTGAGTGCCGCTGTAGCAGGTCATTTCGTCGTTTTCGCCGGGAATGGCAAGACAAATCTGTGTCTCGAGATACCAGTGTTCCTGGCCACCCGAGCGGAATTGTCCCTGTAGAACATGCGCGCAGGTGTGCATGATATTATCCGGATCTCCGCGCTCAATGCAGCGTTCAGGTTGAAGACGTGCATCGTGTTGTATGGCGTCGTCGATGGTAAGGATGGGTGATTGTGGCTCTATATCGAGTTTTATGAGCGATGCTGCAGTATGTGCAATTTCAAAAGTATCGGCTGCGATGAGGGCAATGGCCTGTCCGATGCATTGCACCTGTCCTTCAGCAAGGCAAGGTTCATCGTGAAAAACTGGTCCCATCTGATTATCGCCGGGAATATCGCTTGCTGTAATTATGCAGCGAACACCTTGAATATTTTTTGCAGCGGATATGTCAACACTTTTCAGAATACCTTTGGCAACCGGTGAAGTGACCAGCCATGCCTGCAATTCACCGTTCAGCGCGGGCATGTCATCGATGTACACTGTTGTTCCCTGAACATGTTTGATAGCGCTGTCGTGAACAGGGTCATGATGACTGAAGGTATGTTTCACTTGCTTTTTCATGGTCAGGATTTTTTTGTATCGTTGAAAAACTGCAGTAACAGATTGGCGGCAGCGAGGTTGCGGAACTCAGCACCACTGCGGGCATCGGAGAGCGGCGTAAAGGTGTGCTGAAGGATTTCCATTGCATCCTGAATGTTTTTTTCGTTCCATTCCTTGCCTTTCAGAAATTCTTCGGCTTGTACTGCCGGCATGGTCATGGCAGCCATTCCTCCGTAATACATGGAAATTTCTTTAACGGAATTTTCCTCCAGTGAGAGTCTGAATGCCGCACTTACAGTAGAAATATCCATATCGTGCCGTTTGCTGACTTTATACATTTTTACAATTTCATGTTCCGCCGGCAAGGATACATATATTTCAGCGATCAATTCATCAGCTTCCAGTGCGGTTTTCCGATAGGATACTATAAATTCCCGGAGCGGAATAATGCGTGAACCACGTTCGGAAACCAGTTTTAAATCGGCATTGCAAGCCATTAGCAGGGGAGTTGTATCACCAATGGGCGAAGCCGATCCGATGTTTCCGCCCAAAGTTGCCACCTGACGAATCTGCCGTGAAGCAAATACTGAAAGGATTTCATAGAATGCCGGAAAAATATTTTTTACTGAGAGGCGGATATTTTCAAGTGAAAGGCCTGCCCCAATCTTCAGCTCATTACCATCGCGTTCGAACATTTTCAGTTCATCAACGCCGGAAATATCAATAATGGCCGGAATGTGTCTGAAATGTTTGCTTTGTTGCAACGCAATATCAGATGAACCATTGACAACAGCTGCTTCCGGATATTTTTTTCGCGCGGTGAGTGCCTGTTCCAGCGAAACCGGACGAATATAATATTGTTGCATACATTGCACTTCGAGCCGGACATCGGGTTTTATTCTGTTGAGTTTTTCGATCAGTACTTTTTCTTCCTGATCAAATACATCGGGCATTCGTTGTTGCATAACTTCTTTTGCCGCTTTGCGGATACTGTCGTAGCCCGTGCAGCGACACAGATTTCCGGCCAGTGCGTTGTTGATTTCAGCATCATCGGCCGGAGCGGGGTTGTGATATGCAGCAAAAAGGCTCATGACAAAACCGGGTGTGCAAAAGCCGCATTGAGTCGCATGCTCAAGCACGATGGCTTTTTGCACGGGATGTAAATCCTCGCTGCTGGTGGTTTCGGACGATAGCCCTCGTGTGGTAATCAGCAATTTTCCATCGATGGCCGGAAGAAATAAAAGACATGAGTTTACAGCCTTGTATTCAAGCGCTTTTCCGGCTGCATCGGTCGATGCAATAACCACGGTACAGGCTCCACAATCACCTTCAGCGCAGCCTTCCTTTACTTCGGTGTGATGCACATCGTTCCGGAGCCAGTTCAGAACCGTCGTTGATGGCTTGATTCCACTGGCTGCAAAATCAATATTCACAAGTTCACCATTGAGAAGAAATGAAATATGTTGTTTGGTTTTCATCCGTTTGATTTGTTTTTTACATCAATCAGTTTGGCAAGAATGGAGACAGCTATATCTTCGGGCGTTTCGCAGGCAATGTCAACACCGATGGGCATATCGATGAAATCAATTTGTTCACTGGTCATGCCGAATTCATCTGCAAACTGCTTGCGCGCGAGATCCACTTTGCGTTTGGAGCCGATCATGCCGATGTATTTTTTTGGTTTATCTTTCAGCAGAGCCACCACTTCGCTGTCGAATGAATGTTTGTACGTTGTGACAACAATATAGGAATTGCTGTGAAATTTAATTTTTTCAGCAGCTTCTTCAAAAGGCATTTCATAGGTTGCAGCCAGCCCCTGAGGCCACGTGGCGCATATTCCTTCGCGGTTATCGGCTACGGAAATTTTAAAACCGGATATTGAAGCCAGCTTTGCAAGCGCTTTTCCGACATGTCCGGCGCCAAAGATTACCAGTTCGGGTTGTTGCAGCAGTGGCTCAAAATATACAGTCATGCGGCCGCCACAGTGCATTTGGAGATCGTTGGCCAGGTTGTACGATTTCACCATTGGCTGATCAGAACCGATCATCAGAATGGCTTCGGCAATGGCTTCCTTTTCGATGCTGCCACCGCCAATGGTGCCTTTTATGGAGCCGTCGGCAAAGACCAGCATTTTGGATCCGGGCTTGCGTGGAGTGGAGCCTTCGGCGCCGATGATGATGCACAAAACCGCAGCAATATTGTTGTTGATTGTTTCGGAAATGTCGGTGAAAAAGTTCATGAGGCTATTATTTGTAAGGTAAAAGTACAAAAAATTTTAGTAGCGAGTAGTGAATAGCGAGTAGCCAGTTTTATTTGTTGCAAAGCCATTATAAAAACCATGAATTACCATTGAGAAACGAATATTCATTTGAAATGAATTCAGCATTTATAATTGTTGCCATTATTTGGTTTTGATCAAAAACTCACAACTGACCACTCACAACTGATC
>CAYSCE010000254.1:0-4921 GCA_964429475.1 uncultured Bacteroidaceae bacterium
GGTACCTGATTGTCTGACAGTCCAGGTGCCAGTTGTCCGGCGGAGTTCATACCAGCGAATACTGCGTTGCGATGCTCTGACTTTTACGCCATTGCAAAGGACAACCGAGTTGTAACCTGTCCACACACGATGCTGCGCACGGAAAGTGAAAACGCCACCAATGCCGTCAAGCTTCGAGGTGGTGCCTGGTTGTGTAATATCGTTCCATGAAGCATTGTATGAAGCATCGAAAGGTTCGGTCAGCAGAGTTTGTTTGAAAGCAACCGAAATGGTACCTGCGTTCCAATCGGTAGTAGCATTGTAAATATTAATGGCATCGTCGTACGAAGCACCCCAGCCATCGTCTTCGAAGCTGAAGATCGGACAAGGTGTTCCGGCTGGCGGAAGCTGACCATCGGCAAAACCACTGAGCGGGCAGAAGAAATAACCTGCATTGGGCGGGTTGAAAGTTCCTGAAAGCATACGAGGGCTGGCGCCACCGGCAATCATCACATCACGTTCAAAAACGAGCACTTTCTCTGAAGTACCATAATTGGCAGTCATATAATAACCATCGGTCCAGATGGAAAATTTCAGATAATCGGGCAGCACAGACGATGTATACTGATAGGAGTTATAGGATCCGGTTGGATCGTTTGATGTTGAAACAGCAATATAAACGTGATAAGGGCTGGTATAATCAAATTCGGTAATGATCCAGCGCTCTGCAAATTTATCATACATCACAATGGGGTCACCATCGTTGCAGTTGAACAGAATAGAGCCCAGAGCAAACGGTCCGGCAGCGCTTGTTCCGGTTTTATTGAATACTTTGTAGTAGGAATTAACAGCCTGAACATAATGGTTTATTCCTGCAGCACCGCTTGGATCGGGAGGAGTGCCATTGCCATTCTGACCATTCATTGTGACCAATGTCGGAATGGTTGATTTAAATCCCATCATTTTTTGAGAAGCCGGATCTTCGCCTTGCGGCTTAGCGTTGGGATTGGTTTTTTCTGAGAACGGAACCCGTAAGGCGCGGTCTTTCATTTCCGGTTTGGGGCGGTTGGCATCGCTTTCGTCTATTTCAGCGGCAACCATGCTGCGTAATGGCGGCGTAACCATGAATTTATCGGGGTAAATAACCTCGGTTTTACTGTTACCATCGTCCTGAGCCAATGCCGGCAATGAAAACAAAGCAAAAGAAATGAATCCGAAAAATAAAAGTTTTTTCATGGGCAGTTTATTTTTTTTCAAAAATACAAAAATTCATTGACTAATTATGACTCAGACTGTCGTTCCACTCCGTTTTTCAGTTTTTAAGCATCTGAGCGCCCTTGATGGTACTGTTAGTTTTTGCTGTCCATCAAAAATGACTTTTCATTAAAGATACAATTTCTATTTATAGCAAGGGCTAAGGAATCTATGACAGCACCTTGCTGTTTTCTTCAGCTTCTTTGATCAGCTTCTGAAATTCTTCGGTCGAAAAACCGCTGTAAATATAATTGATAGGATTTACTTTCTCCTTATAACGAATGACTTCGTAATGCAAGTGAGGACCGGTGCTTGGGCCGGTATTTCCAAGCAATCCAATGACCTGACCGCGTTTGACTCTTTCGCCGGGTTTTACCAGTTTTTTCGAAAGGTGCGCATATAAAGTTTTGTAACCATACCCATGATCAATCACAATCACATTGCCGTAGCCGGTCATGGAGCCAAGCGGATCGGTTATTACGCCATCGCCCGTTGCATAAATGGGTGTACCGATTTTTCCGGCAAGATCAATACCCGGGTGAAACTGCGAACTGGCATGGGTAAACGGATTTCGGCGCCAGCCAAAACCGCTCGAGATTTTTACTCTGTTGCGGTCTACCGGCATAATGCGAGGAATGGACGCCTGCATTTTTTCCTTATTCTTTATCATATCGGCCAGATCGCTGAACGATTTTTTCTGAATCGAAATACGGCTGTGGATACCTGCAAGCTTCATCATCGTTTCACGCAACAGTACACCGTTTTCAACCATGTCGTATTTTTCATATTCATCGGTCGGGCCGCCAACGCCGGCTTTGCGCATCTCGTCCGAAATAGGCTCCATTTCAAATATGGTGCGGTATGTCCGGTCATCTTTCATCTGAAGTGTGTGTAAAAATGACAACACCTGATCGGATTTATTGTTGATCATTTTAACTTTCAGACGATAATATTCAATTTCGCGATCCAGCTTGTTTTCGCGTGGACTATCGGTAAAACGAAAAAAGAAATATGCAAACGCAGCGCCGATAATCAGCGACAATCCCAATCCACTCAACAGGCGCGTGGTAATGTACTTTCCCGATTTTTCAACTTTTTTTAAAGTAAGTGTTATCGGGTCGATAATGTACTTATGCCTTTTTCCGAACATATTACAAAGTTACAAATATTCGTGAAACCTTGCGTAAAATCAGACAGGAAGCTTGTTTTAATATATGTATAAAACATTTTTTAAGTCTAACGCTGGCCATGTTTATCAAGGCAGCCACAATGAGGAAAATGAAGCACTCTGCGAAATATTGAAAATTAACTAACTTTGCTTCAAATATTGTATCATGAAGAAAATCATTCACTCGCCCCTGGCTCCAAAAGCTGTTGGACCGTACAGCCAGGCTGTTCAGACCGGAAATTTACTGTTTGTTTCAGGCCAGATTCCACTGGATGCTGATACCGGAAAAATTATAGATGGCGGTATAACTGAACAAACCCATCAGGTGCTGAAAAATATGGGACACATTCTACGCGAAGCCGGTTATGATTACAGCGATGTTGTAAAATGCACCGTATTGCTTGATAATATGGATAATTTTGCTCCGATGAACGAAGTGTACGGACAATATTTTACCGATAATGCGCCTGCCCGCGCAGCTTATGGTGTTGTTCGTCTGCCCCTGGGCGTTATGGTCGAAATTGAATGTATCGCATCTAAATAAAATTGTATGCTGAATTACGTTGTCTGGAATGTTGATCCGGTCATGCTGCGGCTGGGATCGCTCGAGGTCCGGTATTACGGATTGCTCTTTGCGCTTGGCTTTCTGATTGGTTATTACATCATGCGGTTTTTCTTCAAAAAAGAAAATTCGCCCCAGTCCGAAATCGACAAAATGGCGCTGTATATTATTCTGGGATCTGTTATCGGCGCACGCCTCGGACATTGTTTGTTTTATGAACCCGAAGTGTACCTGGCCGACCCGATTCAGATTTTATATGTATGGCAGGGTGGTCTGGCCAGCCATGGCGGCGCCATCGGTTTAATCATTGGTCTGGCGCTTTATTCAATCAGATCGTGGAATCATTCCTTACTCCATATTTTAGACAGAGTAGCTGTGCCTACTGCACTGGCAGGAAGTTTTATACGTCTGGGAAATCTCTTCAACAGCGAAATCTATGGATATGAAACCGATCTGCCATGGGGCTTTGTTTTTATACGCGACGGACAAACCACACCGCATCATCCAACACAGATTTACGAATCACTTGGCTATATGATTATTTTTGGGGTACTCATGTTGATGTATCTGCGTCGCAAAGGCATCATCAACCGCGGATTTCTCGTTGGTTGGATGGTTACCCTTGTATTTGTTTTACGCTTTTTTGTTGAATTCATCAAAAACGTTCAGGTCGATTTCGAACAAAACATGACACTGAACATGGGTCAATTACTGAGTATTCCCTTCATTGTGGGCGGTATTGCTCTGATTTTGATATCGAAAAAACTGGGACCTGCTCCCGAATGGAAACCTGAAAGAGGTGGCAGCAAAAAGAAAGAAACTACCTCATAACATTTGCGCCACATGCACAAAGAAATCCCGGCTGAAATTCAGTGCGGGATTTTTTGATTCAAATAAACCGAAACACGCCGATCCGCTTCCACTCATGGCTGCATACACAGCGCCGGCTTCGTATAATTGCTGAATAATGTAATTGATTTCAGGATATTTCTGCGCAATCGGTTTTTCGAAATCATTAATAAGGTTATGGCGCCATTCATTAACCGGCCGCGAAATCATGTCATTCAGCGAAGCCCGCTCTGCATCAGGTTTTACAAGCGAATACGCCACAGGTGTAGAAACGCCTGATAGACCGTCGTGCATTTTCAATGGCTTGACAATCGCAATAGTATAAGCAGACAAATCAAGTTCAATATTTTTTAAAAGTTCTCCCCTACCCTGTGCCAATGCGGGTTTCGACTCAATAAAAAAGGCACAGTCGCTGCCGAGTTCAGCCGCATAGGATTTTAAAACATCGGTTGATAAATCAAGCCTGAAAAAATTATTTAAAAGTACCAGAGCCGCAGACGCATCCGAAGAACCGCCCCCCATACCGGCTCCCGAAGGAATCTTTTTTGCCAGATGAAATAATACCGGTTTAATTCCATGACGATCGGCCATAAGCGTCCATGCTTTATACACCAGATTCTGCTCCACCGGAATCAAAAAATCCGTTCCATACATGCGGATATCGGTTCTGGAAGCCGTTTCGGTCACTTCAAGCGCATCGTGCAAAGGCACAGGAACCATCACGGTTTCAATATCGTGATAGCCGTCGGGGCGCTTGCGCAATACCTGCAAGCCGAGATTTATTTTGGCTTTCGGGAAACAAAGCATGTACAAATATACAAAAACAGGTTTGAAAAAAAACGCAATTAATCTGATAGCCTAAAAGCAAACAAACAAACCGGAGACTGTTTTTTGTGCCCGGAACAGGACTTCCGCCAGCGGGCGGATAAACTTCTCGTCCTGTTAAAGCAAAAAAGCAGACCGAAGTCTGCTTTTTGTGCCCGGAACAGGACTTCCGCCAGCGGGCGGATAAACTTCTCGTCCTGTTAAAGCAAAAAAGCAGACCGAAGTCTGCTTTTTGTGCCCGGAACAGGACTTCCGCCAGCGGGCGGATAAACTTCTCGTCCTGT
>CAYSCE010000255.1:0-4914 GCA_964429475.1 uncultured Bacteroidaceae bacterium
CAACCATTACTGCCACGGCTTCACCGACATCGATATGCATCGGCTATAGCACAACAATCAGCGCCAGTGGCGGTGCCAGCTATACATGGGACAACGGACTAAGCGTTGCATCGTTTACAGAATCGCCCACAACTACCACTACGTACAATGTAACCGGCACCAATGCGAACAACTGCAGTAACACAGCTACTGTTACAGTTACACTGATGCCTGGTCTGACAGTAACCGTATCGCCGGATATTCAGGATATTTGTGAGGGAGAAAGCGCAACATTAACAGCCTCATCGCCTGGCAGCGGTGTAGGGTATAGCTGGGATACAGGTGCCAATACCGCATCAATAAACGTGACCCCGACGGCCACTACTACATACAGTGTTACAGGAACGGATTCACAGGGATGTTCGGGTACAGCCACCGCCATTGTTAATGTAAATCCCATGCCGGTTGTTTCATTCTCGGCAGATCCGCTTATGGGCTGTGATCCGACAACAGTGAACTTCCTGGATGAAAGTTCTGGAAATATTACCATCTGGGATTGGGAGTTTGGCGATGGCAGCATCAGTGGATTGCAGAATCCAAGCCATTCGTACAGTTCGGGCACCTACAGCGTAACGCTGACAGTAACTACTGCAGCCGGCTGTCAGTCTACACTGACGATGAGTAATTACATCACTGTACTGGCCAATCCGGTAGCATCATTTTCAGCCAATCCAACAGTAACAACCGAGGATAGTCCGACGATTACATTCCTGAATCAAACTACCGGAGCCACACAATACACCTGGGACTTTGGAGATGGCTCGGGAGAGAGTACCACCGAGAATCCGGTATATACCTACGAAGGAAACGGAGAATATGTGATAACGCTATGGGTTGAAAATGCCGCCGGCTGTACAGATTCAACCAGCTCAGTAATCGTGATCAAGCCGACCTTTACCTTCTATCTGCCCAATACATTTACACCCAACAAGGATAATCGGAATGAAATGTTCCGTCCATATGGAATTGGTTGGGATACCAACAACTACAGCATGCGCATTTACAGCCGTTGGGGCGAGCTTGTGTTCAGTACCACCGATGTAAATCACGGTTGGGATGGTATGATGCCGGATGGAGTTACCGAAGCTCAGCAGGAGGTATATTCTGTTATTATTTCAATCAGGGGGCTTGATGGAAATGATCATCAGTACATCAGGGGCTTTGGCTTGATAAGATAATTGCTTATTGAATATTGAAAGCCGGCGCATAAAAGTGTTGCCGGCTTTTTTTACGCACAGTTTTCAACCCCCTGTGTCATTTTCAGCCCCCTTTTTTATTAACTATTGGTTGATATGTCAGCAGATTTGAAAAATAAATATTAAATCAAGCCTTGTTAGTCTATAGATAAATTGAATAAATGATAAAAACACTACCTTTGGTGCTTTAAAAATAATAAACAGTCACTATCATATTAAATTTATTAAACATTTCGCGCTATATGTCATCTAACGTAGCAGAAAACACTTACGAAAACAATTATTCTAAAGATAAAAGGGGGATATATGAAAACACTGTCGATGGCAGTTTTGCTCTGGCTTTCAACTTTTGCAGCCTTAAGTGTACAAGGTCAGGTTGCACCGAACAGCTATGTTCTGGAAGCTTTTTCAGATGATCAGATTGCGTCCATGTCACAGGACAGGATTCAATATCTGAATTACATCAGTCAGTATGCCTGGGAAATTGTCGATGTTCCGGAAGGCAAACTTGAGGCGGATTTACCGTATCTGTACCGGATTGACAATGAAACAAAACTAACGCTGAGCACAGTCCTGAGCTGCACGGAGCTTCAAAATTTTAATATTTTGACTTATAAGTATTCGGTTAAAGCAGAGCGTAATTATTACAAAATTGAGGGTTGCAACAAGTGGCTTATGATAAAAAGCCACAAAGAAATTACGGATGGATATAATGAGTTCAGAAACATTTAAACTGAATTGAATATGAGAAAACATTTATTTTTTGCTGTTTTTCTTGTTTGTTCATTTGGGTTGAATGCCCAGAACTACACCATGACAACCGGCACAGTAAGTACCTGCTCCGGCACATTCTACGATAGTGGCGGAAATGGCGGAACCTATTCTGCCAACGAACTGTATACCTATACCATCTGCCCTTCGACGCCCGGGGCAAAGGTGGTGCTGAATTTCTCCACCTTCAATGTTGAAGCAAACTATGATTTTGTCACAGTTTACGACGGT
The DNA here is from genome assembly GCA_964429475.1 of uncultured Bacteroidaceae bacterium. GTDB lineage: Bacteria > Bacteroidota > Bacteroidia > Bacteroidales > DTU049 > GWF2-43-63. Next base: position 2,238 of record CAYSCE010000255.1, read on the forward strand.
CCTAACACCTCTTCGCCTTCGCTGGGAACATACGATAATAATGTTCCATTAACAGGAATTGTTCAGGCAACCAATGCAAATACCAGCGGCTGTCTGACCTTTGTTTTCGACTCGGATGGTTCTGTTCAATATGCCGGCTGGCAGGCAGCTATCAGTTGCTCGCAGCCTTGTCAGGCTATTCAGTCTGTTTTCACCAGTTCGACACCAGCTGCATCGGGTGGCTACATCAATGTTTGTCAGGGTCAGTCGGTCAGTTTCTCTGGATCGGCCACCTTTCCGCAGAATGGAACGAGCTATACTCAAAGTATTGCAACCTCTACATTTACCTGGGATTTTGGTGATGGCACCACTGCTACCGGGCAAAATGTAACCCACACATATACTACAGAAGGTGGATATGATGTTGACCTGGTGGTTACCGATAATCATGGCTGTGTAAGCACAAATGATATCGATATCCGGGTCAGGGTTTCCACCACGCCGACATTTACCGGCACCAATGTCAACCCGGCTTCAATTTGTGTAGGACAATCGGCCACGCTGACCGGAAGCCCTCATATGACGCCATGGTCGCAGCCCACCGGAGCTACTCTTGCAGGTACAACCTATTTGCCTGATGGTACAGGTGTTTCCTATACAACTCAGCTTTGTTTTACTGAATTTACACCTGGGCAAACGGTTACGAGTGCATCCGATATTGTTAGTCTGTGTATGGATCTGGAGCACTCATACTGGGGCGACCTGACAGTTTCCATAGCCTGCCCGAATGGTAGTTCGATGATTCTAACAGATGGCTATACATCAACAGCTACCGGATGGGTAAATCTTGGCGAGCCTGTTGACAACGATGCTTCATCAACTGTTGGTGATCCTTACACCTATTGTTTCACGCCATCAGCAGCCACTTCAATGGATGCTTATGTAACAGCTGGCCCATTGACTTATTCTTATACTGATAATGATGGCACTGCTGTTACCTCAATGTCATACATTCCCGCTGGAAATTATGCTGCCGAAGGTGCCTGGACAAGTCTCGTCGGATGTCCGCTCAACGGTTGCTGGGTGATCACCGTGACCGATCATCTTGGATCTGATGATGGATCTATTTTTCAATGGGGGATCAACTTCAATCCTGCATTGTATCCATCACTCTGGGGATTTACCCCAACACTTGCAACCCAGCAATGGTCAGGGACTGCCAATTCAGGCCTCACGACTTCGGCCAGCAATCCCGTTGTTGTTACACCCACAGTTGCCGGAAACTATACCTATACATATACCATTACTGATAATTACGGTTGTTCGTATGACACCACAGTAACATTGAATGTCTCGGCCGGTCCGACGGTAACAGCTACTGCATCTCCGACATCAGTCTGCCCCGGACAAAGTTCAACACTTTCAGCCAGCGGTGCTGCAACGTACAACTGGAGCACGGGTGCTTCAGGAGCATCCATTACGGTGAATCCGGGTGTGACCACAACATACACAGTAACCGGAACCAGTGCTGCGGGTTGTATTGGTACCAGGACAGTAACAGTGACAGTAAGCTCATCTGCTGCAATTACAGCCTCGGCATCACCAACGGCTATCTGCAGTGGAAGTTCAACAACAGTTTCTGCATCAGGAGGCTCAACTTATTCATGGAGTCCTTCCGGATCAGGAGCCAGTTTCTCAGCATCGCCGACCGCAACAACAACCTATAGCGTAACCGGAACAACTGCTGCCGGATGCACCGGATCAAACACTGTTCTGGTCACAGTAAATCCAAATCCGACTGTCACCGCTACGGCTTCTCCGACCTCTGTCTGCCCCGGACAGGCTTCGACATTAAGCGCTTCGGGTGCATCAACCTATGCCTGGAGCTGTGGATCTACAACTGTGAGCCCAACAGCTACAACAACATATACAGTAACAGGGACATCAGCAACGGGCTGTACAGGAACTGCTACGGTAAGTGTGATCGTGAATTCAAGTGCCACCATCACAGCAAGCGCTTCTCCTGCAGCCATTTGTAACGGGCAAAGCGCCACACTCACGGCAGCAGGGGGGGCTACCTATCTTTGGAATGGAGGCTCAACGCTTAATCCCAGAACTGTCAGCCCAACCACGACCACCACATACAGCGTAACCGGAACCACTGCCGCAGGTTGTTCAGGAACAGCAACGGTAACGGTAACGGTAAACCCGCTTCCAACAGTTGCTGCGACAGCATCGCCCGCCAGTATTTGTATAGGATCATCAAGCACATTAACAGGCAGTGGTGCAGGCAGCTATTCATGGAGTACAGGACAAAACACAAATCCGATAACTGTCAGTCCGTCAGTAAATACAACTTATACTGTGACCGGCACAACAGCAGCCGGTTGCACTGGCTCGGCTATGGTAACGGTGAACATAAGTTCCAGTTTGGCCATCAGTGCTACTGCAACGCCAGCTGCCATTTGTATTGGCCAGAGTTCAACCGTTGCTGCCAGTGGTGCATCAACGTATACATGGAGTCCATCCGGAAGCGGAGCTAACTTTACCGCCAGTCCGACAGCCACAACAACCTACAGTGTCACCGGAACTGATACATGGGGTTGTACCGGAACGACAACCGTTACGCTGACTGTTAATCCATTACCGACTGTGACCGCTACAGCAACTCCTGCCGCCATCTGTGCAGGCCAGAGTT
>CAYSCE010000256.1:0-4914 GCA_964429475.1 uncultured Bacteroidaceae bacterium
AAAAGATTTATCCTGAATAATTTGTCCATCGGGTGTTTGATAATCAATTTTATAATGAATAACGCCTTCAAAGTCTTCGCTTTTTTGAGAAAATGCGTATTGGAATTTCAGAAACAGAAAAATGATCAAAATGAGTGTAGTTCTCATAACAAAGTTTTTACTGCCAGCTTATTTCAGGTCACACCACGAAGTCGCACCGAAGGCAAATGCCACTTTTTTGTTTTTCAAAAATAGTGATAATTTCTGAATATGATTGATTGCTTTTTTTCAGCTTATACCAATTTGAAATATATGATAGTCCAAGGGAATATCAAGTATTTCAGAAATTGGTAAATACCGACAGAATTATTTGGGCTATAATATAATTCTCGTCGGTATTAAGCAGCGGATTGCAGCCTCTTATGCGTAGTTTATTTTGAATTATATTATAGTGTTTATTGCCAATTGTACGGATAGCGGCATATATTGCCAGAAGGGCTTCGTTAAGTACTATGATCCGACCGAACGAAAATTTGGCTATGGTGGTTTTTTTATTTGGGCTTTTTCTGTGGGTCTTGCCGCGAATCAAAAAGGGTCAGTATGATAATCTGTTCTCTTTTAATTCTGTAAAAAACTCTTGTATGTCTGGTTAGCTGAAATGCGCGTATTTGTTTGTCAGGAACTTCAATAGTTCCGATTTCAGGATACTCAATCAACAAGTCAAGGAAGTCGATGGTTTTTTGTTCAAATCCTGCAGCTGTCTTGTCACCCCATTCCTCTTCAATATATTTTTTTATAGAGGCGAATGTATTGGCAGCGCGCTGCGTAAAAAGGATTTTCATTTCCCCCTTTTTAATAGTTTCTCGCTGTCAATAAGATTGTTTTCGTTCTCAGATTCATCAAAAGCCATCAGAACCTCTTCTTTTTGTTGTTCAGTCAGCGAATTCCAAATATTTCCTGACTTGCTGGTTTCGCGAACTTTTAAAAAATCATATATAGTTCTTAAAAGTTGTTCGCTTTGGATCCGGTCAACGATTTTATGAATGTTCGATTTCAATTCCAGAGTTCCCATTGATCGTACTGTTGGTTACTACAAATATACAAAATTTCATGGAGTTGATGAAGTTTTGTTTTTATTGACTAACGCGAAGGTTGACTTAGCCGACAGATTTTGTGATAATCAACAAAACACCTATTGTTGCTAATTCAAATATTTTTATATCTTTGCAGTCCGAAAAAAAAGGTCTCTTGGCCGAGTGGCTAGGCGCCGGTCTGCAAAACCGTTTACTCCGGTTCGAATCCGGAAGAGACCTCAGCGTTAAGTATCTGTTATGGTATTTAATGCGGGGGAAATCAGACCTCCGTACTCAGTGCGGAGGTTTTTTTTGTGGGATTTTGCTGCTAAGGCGTTTGGATCAGACGCGGATAGACGCGGAATACACGGAAGACAAAACAGATAAACGCGGAAGGAGAATTTTGACGTGGGAAAACGCGTAATACACGGAAAATATCAACGATAAAACGCGGAAAGGAAGAATAGACGCGGAATCCATCGCGGTGGATGCGAAATATTTTTTGTGCCTTTGTGTCCTTGAGGCTGATTTTTTTACGCTTTCTCCAGCCACTTTTTGCCGGTGATTTCAATGGCGATGGCGCCCAGCGGTGCGGTTACAACAATGCTCAGTACTGCTACAGCCAGAATGATGGCAGCGCCGGCCGAGTGGGTGAGTGCCAGCGGAACCGCTCCAATGGCGGCCTGCACGGTGGCTTTGGGAATATATGTAATAAGAATAAATCCTTTTTCGCGCGCTGTGAGTGAAGTGCCCGAGAGACAAGACCGGGTAACCAGACTTCGGATGAGCAATCCGCCAAAAATAATCATCAATCCTGTGATCCCGCTCTGAATGGCGATTTCAGGATTCACTTCGGCGCCAACCAGCGTGAAAAGGATCATTTCGGCCAGAATCCAGATTTTGGCAAGTTTCTGCGATATTTCGTGTGCGGCATGTTCACGTTTATTCAGAATCACATAACCGAGTGTCATGATGGACAATAATGCGGCAAACGGAACCCATGGCTCAATTTCTTTTTCGAGGCGCAGAAACAGCACGGCAATGGCCATAATCAGCAGCACACGGCGGGTTGCGCGCGGATTAAATTGATCGAATACTTTTATCAGCAGCAACCCGGCCGGCACTCCAACCAGCAGACCGGTGAGCATGGATGCCGGAATTTTCAGGTAATCCGCTGCATCGATCATGGCCGACGGCGCGGTAAGAATGTTTACAAGAACGGAAAAAACAATCAATACAAGCACATTGTTGAGACTGCTGGCGGCCAGTACCAGTGTCGGAATTCCTTTGGCGGTGCCGCGTTTTTCGTTACGGAAACGAATCATGAGCGGTACAACAGCAGCAGGTGATACGGCGCTGAGTATCATGCCCAGCATAATACCTTCGGGCCAGGTCATAACGGTTGTCTGAACACTGATGAAAGCCACGGCAGCCGCTTCGAATGCCGGCGGCAGCAGTGCCAGCAGCAGCGCCTGTTTACCAACTTTTTTCAGCGTATCCTTGCGGAGTTCAAAACCGGCGCGCAGCAGAATAACAATCAGTGCGGCGGTTCGCAGCTCGCCCGACATGAGTGCCAGCGCAGGATCGATGATCTGGAGAACATAAGGACCAAATAATATTCCGATGAGCAGAAAACCGACCAGATCGGGGATGCGAATGAGCCTGCACAGCCACGAGGCAATCATTCCGGCAATAATTATTTCAGCAATGGAGTTGAGCATACAATCTGATTTTAAAAAAAATGACCTCTGCATGAATAAACTGCAGAGGTCATCAGCCCTTGCGGGCGGTTTCAGGCGAACCTCATCGCCTATGAAAATAATGAAATCTTATGCTTCGCCGGCAGGAGAAAACATCTGATAAGGCGGAATCTGCTCATGCTCGCTGATTTCACCGAATGTTTTTTCATATTTCGACACATTTTCGGCGAGTGCTTTCAGCAGCCTTTTGGCATGGTTGGGTGTCATCACAATGCGTGATTTCACTTTTGCCTTGGGCATACCCGGCATAATGCCTACGAAGTCGATAATGAATTCGGCGCTGGAGTGCGAGATGATGGCCAGGTTGGCGTAAGTACCATCAGCAACATCAGCAGGGAGCTCGATATTGAGCGAGTTGTCCGGTTTCTTTTTATCTTCCATATCAGACTTTTTCAAATGCTTCTTCTTTCGAAGCCATGAGTGATTCGTATTCTTCGAGTGAACCGACCACGAGATCATCGTAATCGCGCAGACCGGTACCGGCAGGAATCAGGTGACCCACAATAACGTTTTCCTTCAGGCCCATGAGTGTGTCGCGTTTAGCGTTCACTGCGGCTTCGGTAAGAACTTTTGTGGTTTCCTGGAACGATGCGGCTGACAGCAGACTTTCGGTTTGCAGAGCTGCGCGGGTGATACCCTGCAGAATCTGGTTTGCGGTAGCAGGCTGTGCGTCGCGGGCCTGAGCAAGTTTTTTGTCCTTGCGTTTCAGGGTGGAATTTTCGTCGCGGAACTTACGTGCCGACACGATATCACCAGCTTTCAGTACATCGCTGTCGCCGGCGTCTTCAATAAATTTCATATTGAAAATTCCGTCGTTGACTTCCTGGAATTCAATTTTATTGACGAGTTCGCCTTCAAGGAAACGGGTATCGCCCGGGTCAAGGATTTCCACTTTACGCATCATCTGACGGACGATGGTTTCAAAGTGTTTATCATTGATTTTCACACCCTGCAGACGATATACTTCCTGAATTTCATTCACGAGATATTCCTGAACCTTGGTGGGTCCTTTGATAGCGAGAATGTCGGCAGGAGAAATAGCACCGTCGGAGAGAGGTGTACCAGCTTTGATGAAGTCGTTTTCCTGAGCCAGAATCTGTTTGGTAGTGGCAATTAGGTAACGTTTTTCTTCGCCTGTTTTTGAAGTGATGATGATTTCCTTGTTACCACGTTTCAGTTTGGTACCGAAGGAAACAATACCGTCGATTTCGGCCACAACAGCGGGATCTGACGGGTTACGAGCTTCGAAAAGTTCAGTAACGCGTGGCAGACCACCGGTGATATCACCAGCTTTTCCAAGGGTTCTCGGAATTTTGGCAATCACGTCGCCGGCATTAATTTTTGCACCTTCTTCAACGGTAATATGCGCTCCTACAGGAAGGTCATAGCGTTTCAGTTCTTCTTTTGTTGATGAAACAAGACGGATGGCCGGAGTACGAGCTTTCTGGCGGCTTTCGATAATTACCTTGTCATGATAACCGGTTTGTTCATCCGATTCTTCACGGAAAGTGATGTTTTCAACGATGTCTTCATAGGTCACTTTACCGGAAACTTCGCAAAGAATAACGGCATTGTACGGATCCCATTCGCAGATGAGTGTTCCTTTAGTGATTTCAATACCGTTTTCGGCGTACATCTGCGAACCATAAGGAATATTGGCGCTTTGCAGAATGGCCTGTGTTTTCGGATGACGAATACGCATTTCGGCTGAACGACCCATGACGATTTTGGCATTCTGGCCACTTTCGTTTTTGGTTTCAATAAAGCGCAATTCATCTATTTCAAGTAAACCATCGTATTTGGCTTCGAGTTTCGAAGAAATGGAAACGTTGGATGCAGCACCCCCGATGTGGAATGTACGGAGGGTAAGCTGTGTACCAGGTTCACCGATTGACTGTGCAGCAATGACACCCACCGCTTCACCTTTCTGAACCATGCGGCCTGTGGCGAGGTTACGTCCGTAACATTTGGCACAAACACCACGTTTTGATTCACAGGTCAATACCGAACGGATTTCAACTTCTTCGATATTGGCTGCTTCAATGGCTTTTGCAAATTCTTCGTTGATTTGTGAACCTTCTTCAATGATGAGTTCACCGGTG
>CAYSCE010000257.1:0-4913 GCA_964429475.1 uncultured Bacteroidaceae bacterium
CTGGGATCGCCGAAATACAATCACCAAAGGATTAAAAATCGATTATGAAGCACCCATCATGCGTCACTTTACTGTTAAGATGAGCAGAGTGTAATTGCATACTATTTCAAAAAAGCCGTGGACGAATATGCGTTTGCGGCTTTTTTTATCTCCTTTTCAGGATAATCCGTTCAGTATTAATTCCGTATATTTGTAGTCCTTTGGCGGGTTCCGGGATTTAATTGTTCTGTTATGAAAAAACTACTTTTACTTTTATCTTTATCCTTTTGTCTTTTGTCTTTCTCCAAAGCGCAAACCGACACACTGACAGTAATGCAGTACAATCTGCTCAACTACAATAATTATACGAGTTATTGTACTTCGTCGAACAACAATGTATCGAATAAAGATGCGTACATAAAAACCATTATTGATTATGTATTGCCAGATATTTTCACGGTTTGCGAAATGAATCAGTTGCAGACATCGGTCGACCGCGTGCTGACAAATGTGATGAACACAAGCGGCAGGGCGAACTACGCAAAAGGCCCCAGGACAAATTACTCCTCGTCGGATTTAATTAATATGGTGTATTATAATACTGATAAACTGGTGATGTTTAATTCTACTGCATTGCCAACCGATATCCGGGATATTAATTTTTACACTTTTTATTACAAAGATCCAAATCTGGCAGTCACACACGATACCGCGTGGATTACATGCATCATTATGCACCTGAAGGCCGGCAATTATACTGGTGATCCGGAAGAAAGACTTGCCGAAGTGACCACATTGATGAATTACCTGAATGCCATCAATAAGTCCGGAAACTATCTGGTGATGGGCGATTTCAATACGTATACGTCCGATGAAGATTGCTATCAGCTGTTGGTTGATCACACCAACACAAACATCCGCTTTTACGATCCAATCAGCAAACCCGGCGACTGGAACAATAATTATTCTTTTGCCGCTTATCATACTCAGTCAACCCGCTCATCTGACAATGGCTGTATGGCAGCCGGCGGACTTGATGACCGGTTTGATCATATCATGGCTTCGCTCGATATTATTTCAGGAGGAAAAAATGTAAAATACATCAGTGGTTCATACAAAGCGTTGGGCAACGACGGTAATCATTACAACGACTCCATAAACGATGGCACCAACAATTCGGTTCCTGCGGCTGTGCTGAATGCATTGTATGGCAACAGCGATCATTTGCCGGTGATTTTGAAACTGAATATTGATGTGACAACCGGCATCGATGATGAAGCAAAAGTTCCTTTCGATTTCTATATTCCATCCAATTCAGGCGATGACAATGGTATTCTGGTGTCGCCCTGCAGCGGCCGCTACAGCATCGAAGTAATGAATTTAACCGGAAGTCTTATCTGTCGTTTGCAATCCGTAGCAAGCACCGGATACAATTCAATCAATTTGTCATCAGTTCCGAAAACCGCTTCCATAGCCTTTTTTCGCATCACTGACCCCAGCGGAAACGTGAAAGTTTATCGGACACTGCGATAGTAGCCAGTTGCCAGTAGCCAGTGGTCAGTAGCCAGTAGCCAGTGGTCAGTAGCCAGTATTCAGTTCGATTTTTCTCACAACTGACTACTCACAACTGACCACTGCAAATCATTTTTTCTTTTCTTTGAGAATCATCTCAACCGCTTTTCCAATGCGGTTTTCACGCGTCTCTGTTTTTTTTGCAGAGGTAATCCATTCCACATATTCGCGTCGATGTGTGAACGACATTTTCTCAAAAATTTCTTTTGCGACTTTGTTGTCATTCAGTACAGCTGCAAAATCTGCCGGCACATCAACCACACGTTCTTCGGTATCTTCAATAATTACAACATCCACAGTATCGCCGGGACCTTTTCCAATGGCACCGCGCACTTTTTTATTGAGGCCGATGATATGACACGGATGTCCCATGCGCACTAACGATCCACGATATTCAAAACCATCAAAATACGCTTTCACTTTTATCTGTCCTTTGCGACCGAACTCTTTTTCCGCATCGTACGGAAATTCGATATAGCCGGAATCAACCGTCGGATTTTTGATGATTTTTGTGGTGAAGCGAAACTCTTTCATGTTCTTTTATTTCTACAAAAATAATCAATCAATCATTAGTTTTTCAGGTTTCATTTGTATATTTACTGAATAAATTTCAGCTATGAAAAAATTGGCAGTCTTCTTTTCTTTCATAATCTCGGTGCCTGCTTTTGCACAGTTTGAATATGGAACAGCTATCATTCCGGGGAGTATTAGTGTTTCCCGCGAAGGAATCAGGGAGGAATACTGTAATGGAGTTCTTCGTGAAAAGACAGTCACTTCGGAACAATACAACACAAGTCTGAATGGTACGGTGTACTGGAATGATGATGTAATGACGATGATGAAAATGTTTCCGCCAAAAAACGGCTTGCAGGGAACTATGATGACTTTCAATAATTACACAAAAACACTCCCTGAAGGCGCTACAGTGTGGGATGGAAATGATTATAATATTCCGTTGTATCCTGTAACCGGACAATGCGATGAAAAACGGTACGGAAAAGACCCCTGCGTGTGGACACCTGAATGTGATCCGGATTTCAAAACCGTGCTCAACCATCAGGAAAAATATTCTGGTACAGGAACACATCATGGCCATGCGGGCGGTAATTTCAGAGTATCAATCGAAGGCATTCAGAATTGCAGTAAATATTTATTTCTGAGATTCAATACACAAGGTACTTTTATCGAAAACGGGACGCCTGAATTGAGTTTTATTCATGGTGAATTTTCAGAACTCAGAGCCGATGTAACGGAAGATGGCTGTAAATGGAAATGGGATAAAGGCGATTGTAAAAATGTATTGGGATTCGACTATGAGCCGCAGCAGGATCAGTATTCCGAGATTGCAACCGATGACCGTTCGTGGATTGGGAGTAATGGTGTGTATTCAAGATATGAAGTAACCGATGAAGGTGATGGCGCCAGATATGAAATCAGAGAAAATGTTTCACTGATGCGTATTGATACAGCGGTTTTATTTCGTTACCTGCGGGAAAGACCGGCCATGCAGACATTTTCAATGTCGGGTACCTACAACAGTGAATCGAATGACGGATACTCCAGGAGGGTTACCAAAATCAGATACACCGCCACATTGACTATCGGTAAAAAGCCTGGTTTTACAATCGAGGCCGAAAACAAGGAAGAGTATGAAAAATGGCTGCCCGGAAACGAAGAGTATCCCGAATCTTTTAAACCTGTCAGCTTTAAAGCGTCGTTCGAAGATAAGCAGCAAGCCGACACCATCATCTTCGAGCTGCCAAAGATTTCGCACCTGCCCGGCATCTGTACCAACTATCCCATATTGGGCGAGAAACCGCCAAAAGAAGAACCTGATATTTATTTTGCACCGCAGGATAAACAAACCGATCCGAATATTAAAGTTCTCAACGATAGTGAAGCTGTCACCATCAAGCGTGTAAACCAGGCTACGATTGTTGTGTACTCGCGCGATTTTGGCGGACATGCTATATTAAAAGCCCGCTCGTTTTTTTCAGGCGATGTTGCCGTTTGTCCGTATGATGATGATTACAGCATCGAAATTCCGAATGATCAGAATCATAATAACATTGCCGATGCATGGGAAAAGGAAATGGGCGTTGATGGTATCGGCAAACTCGACGACAAGGACAAACTTCCTTCGGGGCAAACTCGCGAAGGTGACGGCCTGACTGCTTTTGAAGAGTATCGCGGATTTATTTGCGAAAAAGATGTGATTGCTCCGTGCGATGGCGATCATACCAAAAGGGCAGGGAAGCATGTGCGTACAAGCCCCTTGTGCCGCGATATTTTTATTCACGATTCCGATGGTTTGTTTGCTAAATATGTGGCTGCGCCCAATCCGGCCGAGTGTCACTGGCATTATCTGAATAAGGATCAGATTAAATTGCCGCCAGCCGATCAGGTTGCTACAGTCATCAGCATTAATGAACCCGGTTATACCGGAAATACGGCTACCGGAGCGGGATATGTAAACACATGGATCGAAAAGGAATACCGCCGCATCAATAAAAATTCACCCGACACATTGCGCAACAATAAGCAATTTGCCATGTATCTTATGCTGAGTCCGCTGGCTGCTTCGTCAGGTGGCAATACCATTTTTTACGGCGATCCGGGCGGCGATGCAAACCCTTCGCCGCTTGCATTTGGTCATGTTGTTGTGCTGCCGCAATTCGAAAGTTACAAAGCATTGCAGATGGGCGTGGTCAGTTACTTTAAGAAAAATTCGAAAAATGATCTGGATAAATCGTATACGCCCGATGTTGTAAACCAGCTCCTGCAAACGATTTACGAAGCTATGGTCATTCATGAGGTTGGACATGGTATCGGGATCGACCATCATAAAAAAGGAATTTTAACGGTGATAAAAACGGAGAATGGTGAAAAAATAACTATCAATGCCGGCAGCCATGAATCGTATACCGAAGCAAAAATGTATAAGGAAGTTTTTTATCTCGACGGTAAGGAATATTTGATTACCAATCCCGGTTTTGTTTTTTATGCATTGGGTGTAACCGATTGCTGTATGCGCTATACAGCCGAACGGGAAGTCGATTTCATTGATAAAAAAGTGCTGCAGCGAACACTGAAATACTGCAAAAAAGGACAAAAATTCACCAATGGCGACGGTTCGCAAACCGAAGCGGATGACTGTTTTGGCTCCATTAAAATCCGATGCATGAATTAATTTTTCCTGATATGAAAAACACATTTTTCTTTTTTCTTTTCATAGTTCTTTCTTATTGCTCTGTAACTGCTCAAAAGCAGCAACCACCGGCCTTTGTCATACTCGAAGAAGTATTGGTCACCTCAGCTGATCCGCGCTTTGCGCCTTTGTTTGACACCATAACAGGCAATGG